>NZ_JBHYHC010000072.1:0-45967 GCF_042738955.1 Umezawaea sp. NPDC059074 | reverse complement strand
ACAGAAGGGGCCGGGTCCCGATGCACCCGGCCCGTCGGGTGAACAAGGCCTACTTCAGGCCGTGCTCGATCGCTTCGATGATCTTCGGGCGGAGTTCCGCGCAGCTGATGATCGCGTCGACCGAGCCGACGTCCACCGCGCGCTGGACGCTGTGGACGCCGTCGAACTCGGCGGCCACCTCGGACAGCTTCTCCGACCTCACGGACTGCCTCACCTCGGCCAGCTCGGCCGTGCGGGACGCCTTCTCGCCGCCCGTCGAGGCGGCCACCAGGGCCTCCGCCTCGCGGACGCGCGGGTCGTTGCCGGTGCGCTTGTCGACGTCGCGAGCGAACACCACGGCCGCGGCGGGGGCGCCGCCGATGACCGACGCGAACGAGCCCTCGACCGCCAGGACGGTCATGTTCGGGTTCAGCGCCTTGGAGAACACCACGAACGCGCCGCCGTGGTAGCGCGAGATCACGCAGAACACGATCGGGCCCTCGAAGTTGACCACCGCGCGGCCGATCTCGGCGCCGTACTCCAGCTGGAGCTTGCGCATCGACTCCGGCGAGCCGTCGAAGCCGGACAGGTTCGCCAGCACCACGAGCGGCCGGTTGCCGCTGGCCGCGTTGATCGCCCGTGCCGCCTTCTTCGACGACCGGGGGAACAGCGTGCCGGCGGTGTAGGTGTCCGGGCCGTCGGTGGGGGGGAACCCGCGGCGCGGCACCGAGCGGGACTCGATGCCCAGCAGGCAGACGGGCCGCCCGCCGAGGTGGACGTCCTGCACGGCCGCGGTCTCCGCGTCGGCCATGCCCGCCCACCGCTCCAGGACCGGGTGGTCCTGGTCGGACAGGGCGCGCATCACCGTGCGGATGTCGAACGGCTTCTTGCGGTCCGGGTTGAACTGCGTCGAGAAGATCTGGCCCACGGTGGTGAACTCGCTGTCCGGCACGGCGTGCGGGAACGAGGACACGTCGCGGTCGAGCGGGTCGGTCGTGACGGTCGTGCGGGGACCGGACTCGCCGGGAGCCACGTAGCTGTGGTCGTAGTGCGACATCAGCACTTCCCGCGCGGAGCGCAGGTCCGGCGCCCAGTACTGGGCCTGGCCGTTCGGGCCCATGATCCGGTCGTAGCCGCCGATGCCGTGGTTGTCCTCGGCCGAGACGCCGCCGGAGAAGTCCAGCGACTGCTTGCCGGTCAGCACCATCGCCGAGTCGGGCGTCATGACCAGGATGCCCTTGGTGTGCATGAGCATCGTGGCCTCGGCGTTCCAGTACGGCTGGGCGCCGACGTTGATGCCCGCGACGACGATGTTGATCTCGCCGCCGTCCTGGGTGAAGTTCACGATCCGCTTCAGCGCGGCCGCCACCCAGTCCATGTTCTCGGTGCCCGAGTCCATCGAGATCCGGGCGCCCGCGGAGAGGGCGAACCACTCCAGCGGGACCTGGAGCTCCTCGGCGAGGTCCAGCGCGGCGATGATGCGGGCGCACTCCGGCTCGGACAGCGCGCCGAGCGCCTTGGTCGGGTCGCCCAGCAGGACGACGCGCTTCATGCCCTCCGGGTGCCGCGAGGTCGGCGTGGAGACGACGCCCGCGACGATCGCGGCCTTGTTGCCGCCGCGCGGCCGGTCGGTCGCGAGCAGCTTCCCGGACGCCTGGTCGAGGTCGTACTCCTGGAAGGAGCCGAACGGCCCGGCCAGCATGCCGGTCAGCTCGTACGGGTAGACCGTGCCGCGGCTGTGGGCGCGCAGCACCTCCTGGCGGTAGTCGTCCAGCGGCTCGACCGGCTCGGTCGGCGGCAGCACGACGGACAGCCGCACGCCGGAGCCGACGTCGTAGCCGATGCGGACGGCGATGTCGACGAGCTCGCCGGTCGCGGGGTCGCGGCGGCGGCCGAGGAACAGCACCTCCTCCAGGTCCGCGTTGGCGGTCGTCGGCAGGACGCGCCGGGCGACGACGTTCAGCTCCTCCGGGCTGAGGTCGGTCGGCGGCCACACGTAGATGACGATCCGGTTGGTCGCGGACTTCTTCGCGCCCGGCTTCTTCGCGCGGCGGATCGCGTCGAGGCACGTGGCCAGGATGTCCTCGGCCGCGGGCAGCGCCACGAGCCTGCCCTCGTCGTCGCGCAGCGGGGTCAGGTCGCGGACCTGGCCCAGCACCACGAGGCGCTCGTCGGACGGGTTCTGCTTCGCCGTGGCGCGGAAGAGGTAGACCTCCTCGTCGGGCGAGGCGAGCCGGGTGAGGTCGAACGCGCGCAGGCGTTCGAGCTGCATGCGCTCGGCGATGCGCGGGTGCAGGCCGCGGAGCAGCCGCTCCTCGGTGAAGCCGTCCGGCGACGGGCGGAACGTGAAGTGGTGGTGCATCACGGCGCCGCTGTTGCCCGCGACGGTCGTGGTGATCCGGCCGATGCGGTCGGACGGGTGCTGGGCGGCCAGCACCTCGCCGAGCTTCGCGGCCATCGCGTCCGGGTCGGTGGGACCGTCGTCCCACGTCAGGTACAGGTCGGCGACGACGTCGCCGTCCTCCACGAAGCCGCCGACGGCGCGCACGGCCTCCGGCAGCGCCGGGAAGTCGACGGCCGTCGTGACCACGCGGCCGACACCGGCCTCGGTGCGGTGCTCGGCGACGACGAACGTGCAGCCGTCGACCTCGGTCGCCCGGACGTCGCTCAGCGCGCGGTTGCCGTAGTACCGGCGGGTCAGGACCTCCAGCAGGGCCACGGGGTCCGCGCCCTCGCGGCCGATGCGCTGGCCGACGAGCCGCACCAGCGGTTCGGCGCTGGCGACCATGGCGGAGATCCGCTCGGCGCGGTCCGCCGCGTCCGGCGTCACGTCGAGGTGGCGCAGGTGCTTGCGGACGCCGGTGTAGACCTTGGCGCGGGTGCGGCGCAGCAGCGGCTGGGCGAACCAGCCGAACACGACGCCGCGGGCCAGGTCGGCCACGGCCGGGAAGCGGACCTGCGTGGCGGCGATCAGGTGCTCCAGCGCGAGGCCGACGGTGATGCGGTCCGCCTCCGGCGGCGGGCCCTCGGTCAGCCACTGGCGCAGCAGCGTGGTCATCACCACGACGTCGGAGGAGGAGCGCTGCTGGGCCAGGAAGATGCGGAACACCGCGTCCTCCAGCTCCGGCGTGCGCTCCAGGCCGTCGACGCCGTAGTGCGCGAGCACGTGGGTGAGCCGCTGCCGGAAGCTCTCCGACAGGCCCGCGCGGTCCGCGTCCAGGCTCTGCAGGTAGGTGTGGAAGTACTCGCGCGGGCTGTGCACCGACGAGTCGGGCTTCGACTCCTCGCCCACCGGCCGGTTGCGGCTCAGCTCGCACAGGTCGGCGAAGAGCTGCACGAGCGCGCTCTCCCCCACCAGCGCGCGCTGGCCGGAGCTGGTGAGGTCCTTGCGGGCGGCGAGGTAGTCGCTCAGCAGCCTGCCCGCGTCGACCGGGTCGACGTCGAAGCCGAGCAGCAGGCTCCGCAGCCCCTTCAGGCCGTTCTCGACGCGGGCCGCGGCCGGGATGTCGAGCCGCTCGGCGGGCAGTTCCAGCGCGGCGGCCGGGGCGACGGCGGCGGGCGCGGCGACCTCGGCGTCGTCGCTCACGGGCTCCAGGCGCAGCAGGCGGGCGCCCGACTCGACCTGGCTGCCGACCTGGACGGCGAGTTCCTTGAGCTTGCCGCGGAACGGCGCACGCAGCACCGTCTCCATCTTCATGCTCTCCAGCACGAGCAGCGGCGCGCCCGCCTCGACCTCGTCGCCGACGCCCAGCGGCGTGGCCACGACCAGCGCGGGCACGGGCGAGCGCAGGACGCCGCCCTCGTCGCGGCTGATGCGGTGCGTGACGCCGTCGACCTCGACCTGGTGGACGGGGCCGTGCGTGCCGGTCACGACGCGGAAGCGGACGCCGTTGACGATGAGCTGGCCGGAGTGGGCGTCGAAGCGCTCCACGTCCACGTCGGCCGTGTGGTCCTCGCCGCCCGCGGCGGACACGCCGACGCGGAAGCGGTGCGGGGCCACGCGGGACACCTGGACGCGGTAGCCGACCTCGCGGAGCTTCAGCTCCAGCGCGCGGCCGGTCTCGTGCTGGGCCTGGGGACGGCCGCCGTGCGCGGTGGTCAGCAGGCGCTGCCGCGTCACGACCTCCTCGTCCTCGTAGGCCTCGATGGCCGCGGCGATGAGCGCGACGGCGGAGTTCTTGTGCGTGACGAGGCCGCCCTGCGAGCGGACGCGGTCGATCCAGCCGGTGTCGGCGGAGCCGTCGACCACCGAGGGCTCGTCGAGCAGGACGCGCACGAAGCCCTTGTTCGTGACGCCGCCCGCGATGATGACCGTCGTCTCGGTCATGGCGCGGCGCAGCCGGGCCAGCGCCTCGGAGCGGTCGCGGCCGTGGGCGATGATCTTGGCGATCATCGAGTCGAAGTCGCCGGGGATGGTGTCGCCCTCGCTGAACCCCGTGTCGACCCGGATGCCGGGGCCGCTGGGCAGCTGGAGGCGGACGATCTTGCCGGGCGACGGCGCGAAGTCGCGGTCGGGGTCCTCGGCGTTGAGCCGGGCCTCCACGGCGTGGCCCCACTCGGCGGGCGCGTCGCCCTCGAGCTTGCCGCCGGACGCGACGTGCAGCTGCGTCTTGACCAGGTCGACGCCGGTGGTGATCTCGGTGATCGGGTGCTCGACCTGGAGGCGCGTGTTGACCTCGAGGAACGCGAACAGCTTCTCGCCGGGGTGGTAGAGGAACTCGATCGTGCCCGCGCCCTGGTAGTCGACGGCGAGGACGAGCCGCTCGGCGGCCGCCTTCAGCTCGGCGACCTGGGCCGGGTCCAGCACCGGGGAGGCGGACTCCTCGATGATCTTCTGGTTGCGGCGCTGCACGGAGCAGTCGCGCACGCCGAGTGCCCACGCGGTGCCCTGCCCGTCGGCGATCACCTGGACTTCGACGTGGCGCGCGCCCGTGACCAGGCGTTCCAGGAAGACGACGCCGCTGCCGAAGGCGCGCGCGGCCTCCTGGCGGGTGAGGTCGTAGGCCTGGGTCAGGTCCGCCTCGGAGGCGACCATGCGGATGCCGCGGCCACCACCGCCCGCGGTCGCCTTGAGCATCAGCGGGTAGCCGACCTTCTTGGCCGACTCCAGCGCGTCCTCCAGCGTGTCGACCGGCCCGCCGCTCCACGGCGCCACCGGCACGCCCACCTGCTCGGCGATCAGCTTGGAGCCGATCTTGTCGCCCAGCTTGCGCATGGCCTCGCCGCTCGGGCCGACGAAGGTCACGCCGATCTCGGCGCACAGGTCCGCGAACGCGGGGTCCTCGGCGACGAAACCCCAGCCGACCCAGGCCGCGTCGGCGCCGGTCTCCAGCAGCGCGCGCTTGAGCACGGCGTGGTCGAGGTAGGGACGAGCCGACGCCAGGCCCAGGTCGTAGGCGATGTCGGCTTCGCGGACGAAGGTGGCCGTTCGGTCGGAGTCGGTGTACAGGGCGACGGTCTCGATCCGTGTCCCCAACTCCGCTGACAGGTCGCGAACGGCGTGGATGAGCCGCATCGCGGCTTCTCCACGGTTGACGATGGCAACACGACTGAACACTGATCGGGCCTTTCGGAGACAACGAACTGGACGGCCGTCGCCGTCGCAACGGGAGTACACACTCTCGGCTGCCTACTATCAAAGGAATGGCGACCGCAACGCGTGTCAGGTGCCCTGCGTTGTAAGGATCTGCCAAAAGAAAGGCCTCGACAACCCCTAGCGATCACCCCCGAGACCCCCTACGCCCACCCCGGTGTGATCTCGATCGCGCACGGTTCACCGGCTCGTCACGCGCGGAGCGCGGTGTTCACCGGTCCGCGCTCCGAAACGACCGGTTTGTGCGATAGCGACAAAGCCGCCGTGGACCGGTCGGTCGCGCGCCCACTGCCTGCGGGTTTCCGAACCGCCGCGGCCGGGCCGCTACGCGCGGGCGTGGGCTCCCCGCGGGGCGGGCGCGAGCCACTCGGTCAGCCGCCGGGCGAGGGGCGCGAGGGCGACCAGCAGGCACGCGCCTGCGACCGGGACGAGGTCGAGCGAGACGACCGTGAGGCCCGCGCCGACCAGCACCAGCGCGGGGCTCCACCAGGCGAGGACGCCCGCCCGCACGAACATGATCGTCAACGCCAGCAGGCCGACGTACAGCAGCGGCGGTCCGACGACGTAGAACACCGGGCGCACGCCGGGGAGGTCCGCGAACCGGCCGGTGACCTCGTTCATCCCCGCCTTGTCCACGGCGACCAGGCCCGCGACGACGTCGACCGCGAACTGCACCGCGGACGTGACGACGCCGACGAAGGTCACGGCGACCGCCGCGTCCCGACCTCTGCCGGGAGGCAGCGCCCGCCGCAGGGCGACCAGCGCGGGCACGAACAGCAGCAGGCCGACCAGGTTCACGACGTGGCCCGAGGTCCAGTCGAGGCCGGGGCCGTAGTGGCCGTCGCTCCGGCCGACCAGTCGGACGGCGCCGTAGGCGGCGAAGCAGAGGGGGAGGGCGAGGAGACCGGCTCCGGCGAACTTCATCCCCAGACCCTGGCAGCACGCGCGGCCGCGCAGCTCAGGGCAAATCCCCGACCTTCCCCCGATCCGACCCTCAGGGTGTCCCGCCCAGCACGCGGACGAGGTTCGCGCCCAGGACCTTGCGCACCAGCGGCTCGGGCAGGCCGCGGCGCAGCAGCGCGTCGGTGACCATCGGCATCCCGGCGGGACCCTCCAGGCCGGGGATGGCGACCTCCGCGTCGACGCCCTCGACGGTGAGCGGCCGGTCGCAGGCCGGGACCTTCTCGTCGATCACCTCCGCGGTGAAGTCGCTGCCCAGCCCCACGTGGTCGGCCCCCGCGACGGCCGCGACGTGGGCGATGTGGTCCACCAGGTGCTCGACCGTGGGCTTCTCGTCGGTCAGGAACCCGCCGAAGAAGTTCACGCACACGACGCCGCCGGTGGCGGCCACCCCGCGCAGCTGGTCGTCGGTGAGGTTGCGGTGGTGCCCGTGCAGGGCGTGGGCCGACGAGTGGGTGGCGATCACCGGCCGGGTCGCCAGCTCCAGCACGTGGTCCACGCCGGAGCGGCCCAGGTGCGACACGTCCACCAGCACGTCCAGGTCCTCCAGCAGGCCGACGGCCTCGACGCCGGACCGGGTGAGCCTGCTGCCGGTCGAGTCCTCCGCGGAGCCGTCGGCGAGCATGGTCCGGCCGAAGTGGGTGAACGACACCGCCCGGACGCCCAGCCGGGACAGGGTCTGGAGCAGCTCGAGGTCGTCGTCGATCTGCGGGCACCCCTCCAGGGCCAGCACCAGCGCGATCCGCCCGGAGGCGAGGGCCGCGTCGATCTCCGGTCCCGTGCGGCACAGCGCGACGACGTCGGCGTTCCCCTCGGCGATCCGGTGCGCGGCCTCGACCATCCGCAGGGTCTCGCGCAGGGCGCCCTCCGGCCGGAACTCGTCGTCGATGAACACCGGCAGCACCTGGAGGCCGATCCCGCCCTCCCGGAGCTGCGGGTACCAGTGGTCGCGGAAGTAGGGGACCCACGCGGCACGGGGTCGGCGCACGACCAGCATCAGCAGGTCGTTGTGCGCGTCGCCCACGACGGCGTCGCGGTGGGGGTTCATCGGGTTCCTCCTGGACGTCGGAGCGGCGCGGGGGACCCCCAGGATCATCCACCTGTCCGCGTCGCGGCGCTGCCCCCAACCAGGGCGGTCACGATGCGTCCGGTCGCCGGTGCGAGCGTCATCCCGAGCGTGCCGTGCCCGGTGGCGGCCACCACGCCGTCCGCCACCACGCGGATCAGCGGGAGCCCGTCGGGCGTCATCGGGCGCGCGCCGCGCCACGGCACGCCCGGCGCGGCGATGTCGGCCAACGCCGGGACGGCCCGGTTCGCCGCTTCCCGCAGCCGCGCCACGGCCCGCGGGTCGGGCCCTGCCGCGCCGGGGCCGCCGAACTCCAGGCCGCCGGTCAGCCGCACGCGGTCGGGTCCGGCGTTGACGACGACCTGGTCGTCGGCCAGCACGACGGGGTGTGCCAGCAGCGGTCCGGCCGCGGGGATCGTGAGGCTCCAGCCGTGCGCCGCCTCGACCGGGAGCCGCACCCCGAACAGCCTGCCGACGCGGGCGCTGGCCGCACCGGCGGCGATCACGAACGCCCGGCCGCGGACGAGCCCGTGGTCGGTCTCGACGGCGGTGACCCGGCCCGCGGTCCGCACCACGCCGGTCACCGTCCACGGCCGGTACTCCGCCCCGTGCGCCACGGCCGCCGCGGCGATCGCGGCCGTGGCGCGCTCCGGATCGAGGGAGCGGTCGTCGGGGAAGCGGATCGCGCCCGCGGCCCCGGCGGCCAGTCCGGGCTCCGCGCGGGCGAGGGCTTCGGGGTCGAGTTCCTCGGAACGCACGCCGATCGCGGCGAGCCGCCGGGCCGCCGCGCGCTCGGTCCGCCAGGTCTCCTCATCACGGGCGACGTGCAGCAAACCGCTGGCGCACAATGGGATGTCCAACTCGTCGTAGAACCGCCGACTGGCTTCGGCGAGCGCCCGCAGCCGTTCGGCCACGCGCCACGCTCGGCCGGGCCGCGCCGCGAGCGCGAACCGGCCGAGCCAGAGGAGCGTGCCGAGCGGCAGCGGGCGGCCGAACGTGACCTCGGGGTGGGCTCCGAGGAGGGACAGCAGCACGGCCGGGGTCGCCAAGGGCAGCGCGTAGCTGGGCACCACCAGCCCGGCGTTGCCCCACGACGCCCCGCGCCCCGGAGCGGGGTCGAGCACGACGACCTCGGCCCCCGCCCGCGCCAGGCCGTGCGCGGCGCACGTGCCGATCACGCCACCGCCCACCACCACGACGTCCGCCACCGTCAGCCGACCTTCGGCACCGCCCGACCCGCGAAGTGCAGGTAGGGGCTGCCGTCGGCGAGCGAGTAGAACACCATCGGCAGCCAGTCGTCCTCCTCGTGCGACCGGCCCGCGAACAGGGAGTCCGTCACCGGGACGAAGTCGAGCACCTGCGGCGGCAGCAGGTCGGCCAGCTCGTCGAGCCACGTGTACCTCATGCGCAGGCCGCCGTCGTGGTCGGTCATCCGGAACTCCAGGCCCGCGCTGCGGTAGACGCCGAGGTGGGCGGTGAAGTCCACGACCGGCGGCACGTCCGGCGCGCCGAACTGCGGCATGGTCACGCCCGCCAGCTCGACCAGCAGCTCGCCGGTCAGCGCCCCGTGCAGCTTGCCCGCGGCCCCGCCGTTGGTCAGCAAGACGACGACCACGTTCGCGTCGGGCGCGACCACGAGGTGGGCGTACTGCCCGATGGTCGCGCCGCTGTGGCCGAAGATCGGCCCGCCCTCCCAGTCGTACAGCGCCCACCCCAGCCCCCAGTGCGCGGCGTCGCGCCACCGGTTCGGCACCTCCACCTCGGGGCGGCGCATCGCCGCGACCTGCTCGGAGCCGAGCACGCGCGCGCCGTCCGGGCCGACACCGCCGTCCAGGTGGGCCCGCGCGAAGCGGACCACGTCCGCGGCCGACGCGCAGATCCCGCCCGCGGGCCCGGCCGACCGGGGCAGGCTCCACACCCGCGCGGGCACGGGCTCCTCCCCCGGCTCGCCGGTGTGCCCCATCGCCGCGCGGAACCGCAGCACCTCCTCGGGCAGCGTCGCGGTGTGCGCCAGCCCGAGCGGGTCGAGCAGCCGTTCCCGCAGCACGGTGTCCCACACCTGCCCGGTGACGGCCTCGACGATCCGGCCGAGCACCTTGAACCCGCTGTTGCAGTACGACATGGTCGCGCCCGGCGGGTGGTTCTGCCGGAGGTCGGCGCACGCCTCCACGTACCGCGCCAGGCAGTCGTCGCCGCGGCCGGTGTCGTGGAAGAAGTCGCCGTCGATCCCGCTGGTGTGGTTGAGCAGTTGGCGCACGGTCACCGACTTCGCCGCCGCGGCGTCGGCCACCGCGAACTCCGGCAGCACCTCCACGACCGGCGCGTCCAGGTCGAGCTGGCCCGTCTCGGCCAGCCGCAGCACCAGCGTCGCCGTGTACACCTTGCTGATCGACCCGATCTGGAACAGCGAGTCGACCGTCGTCTCCACGCCCGTTCCCCGGTGCAGCACACCGGTGGCGAACTCGTGGATCCGCCCGTCCTCCAGCACCGCGAGCACGGCGCCCGGAACCCGGTGGACACGGGCCAGCTCGTCGAGCCTGGCCTGCCACCGCACGTGGTCGAAGGTCATCGGATCCCCCTGACTGGATGATCACTCCACCCTGCCGGCGAACACGATGATCGGGTGGGGCAAATGCGGTGATCATGAGGTCGGAGCAGCGGTCGTACCCGCTCAGCCCACCCTCCGCCGGGCGGGGGACACCGTGCCGGTGGCCGTCGGCCGAACCGTTCGGCCAACCGGCTCACGTCCGCCGTCGGAGGCATGTGGACCGCCTCCGCGGGGAACCCCTCCGGGAAGACCACACCCCAGGACGAGGAGGAGCGCGCATGACCAGGTCCACCGTCGAGTCCCACGCCGCCGAGGTGCGCAAGGTCGCCGAACTCGCGTCCGGCGTCCGCATCGGCATGCTCACGACGATCGACGACGCCGGTCACCTCGTGAGCCGCCCCATGGCGCGACCGGAGGTCGAGTTCGACGGGGACCTGTGGTTCTTCGCCGAGCGCGACTCCCGCAAGGTCGCCCACATCGTCGCCCACCCCGAGGTGTCGGTGACGCTGACCTCGAAGGACACCTGGGTCTCGCTCTACGGCACCGCCGAACTGGTCGACGACCCGCGCAAGGCCCACGACCTGTGGAACGGCTGGGTCGAGGCGTGGCTGCCGCAGGGCCCCGAGGACCCCAACGTCGTGCTGGTGAAGGTCACGGCCATGTCCGGCGAGTACTGGGACTCCCCCGGCGGGCGGATCGCGTCGCTGCTGAGCCTCGCGAAGGCGCGGCAGGCGGGCGAGCACGGCGTCGTCCACCTGTGAGTCAGCGGGCGGGCCGTGGCCTGCCCGCGACGACCCGGACGGTGAACCCCTCGTCGTCCCGGCCCAGCGCGACGTACTCGCACGTCTGGTGGGCCAGCCACAGGCCGAGGCCCGCCGTGGCGGTCTCCGTCGTGGGCAGCAGGCCGACCTTGAGGTCCTTCGGCCCCGCCCCTTGGTCGGTGACGGTCAGCACGACCCGGTCGCGGTCGGCCCACAGCCGGAACCGGACCGGCGCCACGCCGTGGCTGAGCCCGTTCGTGACGGCCTCGCTCGCGGCGAAGACGAGGTCGTCGACCTCCTCGGAGGGCAGGGTCGTGGCCTCGGCACTCGCCCGGACCGCGCGGCGCACCGCGGCGGGCGTGGGGTCGACCAGCACGACGGACGGCGGTCGCGCCTCCAGCACGTCCGGCGGCGGCGCGGGCCGGGCGGCGAGGAAGCCGTCGGGATCGGTGAACACCGGGTTCGGCCGGTGGTCGCCGTCCACCGACGTGATCCGCGGGTGGGTGCGCTCGACGTCGGCGATCACCTCGGCGGACGCCGTGCGGGTGTCGTAGGAGCACAGGCTCCACAGCGGGAACTCGTCGTACGCGTGGTTGATGACCGCCTCGTACCGGGCCCACGCGTCCCACGGGACACCGGTGTGCGGCACGTCGCCGAGGGCCCTGATCTGCCGGGCACCGGCCGCGACCAGGTCGGCGAACACCTGCCGGTACGCCCTGATCGTGACGGCGGGCCGCACGTAGTGGTCCGCCGCGGGCAGGAACGTGACCCCGGCCGTCCCGCCCAGCGCGTCCCGCAGCAGCGCCTCGTTGGTGTCGTCGCACGCGACCAGGGTCGGTTCGCCCGCGGCCACGCCGTCGGCCACGAACCGGCACGCGAGCGCCGCGAACTCCTCGTCGGAGCCGTAGAAGGCCGTCTCGTGGAAGTAGCCCTCGTGGCCGCGCGCCGCCCCGGACCTCACTGGCGCACCACCCGCTTCCCGGCTGGCGGGGCCGTCGACCCCACCGCCGGTCGCAGTTTATCCCGCTCCGCTACACCGGGTCGGGTGCGGCGGGCAAGCCCTCGATCGCCTCGGTCATCGACAGCACCACGGCGTCGCCGAGCATCTCGAACTCCGACTTCAGGAACGGGTCGGCGACCTTCGCGAGACCGTGGAACACGATGTGCGCGTGGTAGGTCACCTCCGTGCCGCCCGCCGCGGGCGTCAGCGTGAGGTCGTCGGTCGAGGTGGCGGTCTTGTTCTCCCCCACGAACGTCAGCCGGTTCGGCTCCAGCCGCTCCAGCCGGTAGTCCAGCTCGGTCTCCTTGCCCTTGAACTCCGACACGTTGTGCCAGGTCGACCCGACCGCCACGGGCCCGGAGTCCGTGCGGACGCACGTGACCGTGCCGGGGTCCCACTGCTCGGCGTTGGCGAAGTCCTTCAGGTACTCCACGACCACGTCGACGGGCCTGCCGACCGTGAACGTGCGTTCCACGTTGACCACTGGTTCTCCTCGGTGTTGGTGGATCAGTCGGACGTCTCGAGCCGCTGGCCCGGCGCTCCCGGCGTGGTGTTGCGCTCCTTGAGCTCCGCCTCGAAGACGTGCCGGGCGCCGCCGAGCAGCTCGTCGCGGACCCGGCGCTCCCAGTCGCGGAACGCCCGGTGGTAGCCGTCGTCGTACTCCTCCACGAGCTGGAAGGTCCACCGGCCGGGCACGACGTCGCGCCCGACCAGGTCCCGCTCCAGCTCGTCGGCGAGCGCGGTGTGGCCCGCGTCCCGCAGCAGTCCCGCCGCCCGGCCCGCCTTCGCGTCGGCGCTGCCGGAGAGCTGGTGGAAGTCGAACAGGCTGCCGCGCGCCCGTTCGGCGGTCTCCAGGGCCTCGGTCAGCGCGCCGACGGCCTCGACCGTGGCGTCGTCCACCCCGTCCGGCCGTCTGCCCCTCACCCGTTCGCCCATGGCCGCCAGTTACCCACGATCCGGCGGCGCCAACCACTCGAAACGGTCACCTGTTCGGGGCAGGGCGCCCGCGCGCGGCGTGCAGGAACGCGTCGAAGCCCTCGCCGTTCGGCCCCATCCGGCGCAGCGCGGCCAGCAGGTCGCGGGCCCGGCGTTCCTCGGCGGGCAGGGGGCGGGGGTCGTGGCTCACTTGGGCTCGCGGCGCGGGAGCGGGGTCGCGGCCGGGCCTTCGAGGACGGCGCCGTCGACGTCGAAGCGGGAGCCGTGGCACGGGCAGTCCCAACTGGTCTCGGCGGCGTTGAACGCCACCAGGCAGCCGAGGTGGGTGCAGCGCAGGGAAACACCGTGCAGCGCGCCCTCCCGGTCGCGGTAGACGCCCATCTTGCCGAGGCCGTCGCGCACCACGTGCGCCTGGCCCGGTGGCAGGTCGTCGCTGTTCGTGGCGTCGGCGGGCGTGAACCGCGCGGTCACCAGGTCCACGCCGGTGGAGGCGTTCATCCGCACCAGGTCGGGCAGCGACTTCAACGACACCCGGTGCGGGCTGAACACGGCCGTCCACGGGTTCGGCACGCCCGCGACCGCGTCGGCCAGGATCGTCGCGGCGAACGTGGCCGTGGCCAGGCCCCACTTCATGAACCCGGTCGCGACCAGGAGCCGGTCCGAGCCGGGCAGGTACGGGCCGATCATCGGCAGCTTGTCGTAGGCCGAGGGGTCCTGCGCCGACCAGCGGTGGGTGATCTCGGCGACGTCCCAGTGCTTCCTGGCGAACGCCTCCAGCTCCTCGTACGGCGACCCGGCCCGCTCCCCCGCCGGGTGCGCCTGACCGCAGACGACCAGCTGTCCCTCGTACGCGCTCAGCGACCACGACGGCGAGCCCGCGCTGATGGCGAGGCCGGTCGGCGGCTCCCCCGACGCCAGCGAGGCGGCGACGCAGTACGAGCGGGTCACGTCCAGCCGGGCGAAGTAGAGGCCGCGGTCGAACAGCGGCACGTGCGTGGCCACGACGACCCGACCGGCCGTCACCACGCCGTCGGCGGTGCGCACGCGGCAGGGCGCGCCGTCGTGCAGGCCCTCGACCCGGCTGTGCTCGAACACCGCCGACCCGTCGCCGTCCACGGCGTCGGCCAGGCCGAGCAGGTAGCGCAGCGGGTGCAGGGCGATCTGGTCGTCCAGCCGCACGGCGGCGTGCACCGGGAACGGCACGTCCAGGCCCGCGTCGGCGGACACCGGCAGACCGGCGGCCCGCGCGGCGATCAGCTCGTCCTCGACGGCGCCGACCTCGTCCTCCGCGAAGGCGTAGGTGAAGGCGGGCGCGTGCCGGAGGCCGCAGTCGATGCCCTCCTCGCGCACCAGCCGGGCGAGCGTGGAGACCCCGGCGAGGCTCGCGTCGGCGTAGGTCTTGGCCGTGGCCTGGCCGTGCCTGGCGGTGATCGTCGAGTACACGGTGGACTGGAGCGCGGTGACCTTGGCGGTGTTGTTGCCCGACGCCCCGGACCCCACCCGGTCGGCCTCGACCACGGCGACCGAGAGCCCCTGGCGCTTGAGCAGCAGGGCTGTCGTCAGGCCCGCGAAGCCGCCTCCGACCACCGCCACGTCGAAGACGTGCTCGCCGCGCAACGGGGGCCGCGCGCGGTCGGGCAGCGCGTCCAGCCAGAGGGATTCGCGTGCCGAAGTGGTGTCCACGACCAGCCGGGTACCCGGAAAATCCCTTGTCACTCCACGGTTTGCCGCCCCCGGCGGCCGGGCACCCACCGGACATGGGAACTGACGACAAGATCGACGCCAAGGCGGACGAGCTCAAGGGCAAGGTCAAGGAAGGTGTCGGCCGCGCCACCGACGACGAGGAGCTGGAGGCCGAGGGTCACGGCGACCAGGCCAAGGGCCACCTCAAGCAGGCCGCCGAGAAGGTCAAGGACGTCTTCAAGAGCTGACGACGACTCCGTGAAGGCCCGCGTCTCGCAGGGGGACGCGGGCCTTCGGCGTGTCCGCACCCCGAACGAGCGGCGGCGCTAGGCCGTTCGAGGACGTTCCGACAACCGGTGCTACCGACAGTAGACCGTTCGGCCCTCGGGGTACGGCTTTCTCCGTCAGATGCATGAGTACATCCGGGCGCACCTCCTGCACAGTGCTCACGTGGAACGCCCGCGACCGCCCGACGTCGACCACCGCGCGGCGGGTCGCCGATGATCGGCGTCCTGCCGCTGGCGCTGCTCGTGCTCGGCGTCACCCTGACCGTGTGCGGTGTCCTCGCGCTCGTGCGCCGAGCGAGACCGAGCCCCGACGGCGCCACCGGGTCCGGCCCCGGCGACGTCGCGGTGCTGATCGCCGCGCACGACCAGGAGGACCTCGTCGGCCGGGCCGTGGCCGCCGCCGCCCGGATGGTGCCGCTGGCCAACGTCCACCTCGTGTCGGACGACTCGTCCGACCGCACCGCCGAACTCGCCCGCGAGTACGGGATCCAGGTCGCCGAGACCGTGGGCACACTCGGCCGCGCGGGCGCGTTCGACGCCGGGATCCAGGCGTTCCGGCTGGTCGACCGGTTCGAGTTCGTGATCCTGCTCGACGCGGGCACGGTGCTCGACGAGCGGTACCTCGACGCGGTCCTGCCGCTGTTCCGCGACGAGACGGTGGTCGCGGTCGACGGACGGCTCGACCCCGACCTGCGGCCCGTCCCGGTGGGCTTCGTCGCCCGGCTGCTGTCCGCGTACCGGGCCAGGGACCACGCGCTGGCCGACGGCCTGCGGCAGGCCCGGCGCTCCGGGACGCCGATGAACGTCGGGCGGGTGGTGCCGAGTGTCGGCCGCGTCTACCGGACCAGCGCGCTGTGGGAGATCGACATCCACTCGTCGGGCCTGCCGGTCGACGACTTCGACACCACGCTGCGGATCTACCGCGAGAAGTTCGGCACGGTGGCGTTCTCCGCCACCGCCCGCGCCGCGCCGGCCGAGCCGACCACGCTCCGCGACCACCGGCGGCAGACCTTCCTGTGGGGCAACGGCTTCTGGCACGCCGTGCGCGGCCACGGGCTGCGCGGCGACCTCCCGCAGGCCGCCCAGACGGTCGAACTCGCGCTCACGTCGCTCGCCCTCGTGCTGGCCCCGGTCGCGCTCGTCGTGGCCGCCGTGCCCGGCCTGCTCCCGGTGTCGCCGTGGGCGGTGCTCGCGGCCGTGCTGCTGCCGGACTACCTGCTGACCCTCACCGTGGCGCTGGCCCGCCGCAAGCCGTCGTACCTGCTGCCGGGCCTGCTGTTCCCGGTGCTCCGGGTGCTGGACGCGGGCACGCTGCTGCGCTCCTGGTGGGGCCGCCCGTCGGCGAGCGAGTGGCAGACGTTCGACGCGCCCGCCGTCGCCACCGAGAAGACCGCCACGACCGAGAAGGCCGTCACCTCCGAGAAGCCCGCACCCCGCAAGGTCCGGGCCTCGGCGGTGCTCGCCTGGTTCATCCTGGTCGGCTCGGCCGCCGTGGTCGCCGCGCGGGTCGCGCTCACCGCGGGCACGCTGCCCGCGACCCGGATCGAGCCCGGCCTGGTCGACGCCACGTTCGCCAAGGTCACCGGGCTCGGCGCTCCCCCGGTGGACGGCGCGCTGCGGATCATGGGGTTGCAACTCGACACCTTCGCCACATTGACCGGCGCGTTCGGCCGCCAGGCCAGCACGCTGGTCAGCGCGCGCGAGCTGTCCGTCGTGGCCGTGGGCGTGATGCTGGTCGGCCTGGTCGTGGTGGCCGCGCTGCTGCGGGTCCGACCGCTGGTGATGGCGGTGGCGGTGCTCATGCTCGCGGTGAGCGGTCCGGTCGTCACCGTCCTCACGCCGGTGGGGCCGGGGGTGGTCGCGGCGGCGTGGACCGCGCTGGCGGCGGCCGCGGGCCTGGCCACGGTGAAGCGCGACGACGGCCGCTGGGTGCCGGTGGGCGTGGTGACGCTGCTGATCGCGCTCGCCACCGCGCCCGCGCTGGTGGCGCCGATCGGCCTGGGCGTGGCCGTCCGGCTCGCGCTCGCCGACCGGAAGCCCCTCACCCGGATCTGGACCTCCCTGGCCACGCTCGCCGTGACCGCCGGGGTCGCGCTGCTCTGCCTGCGGGCCGGTCTGCTCGCCGGGGCGGGCACCGAGGTGGCCCTCCGGAGTTCCGACCGCGCGCTGTTGCTGGCCGTGGTGTCCGCCGCCGTGCTGGCGGCCCTGTTCGTCGCCTGGCTGCGACCGATCGCCGTCGCCGCGGCCGTCGGCGTGGTGCTGGTGGCCGTGGGCGCTCCCGGCGCGGACGCCGTGCTGCCCGTGCTGGTGCTGACCGCCGCGACCCTCGTGGCGCTGGTGGTCGACGAGACGATCGGCTGGTTCCCGGAGGCGACACCCGCGCGGATCAGGTGGGTCGCCACCGCGCTCGGATCCGCCGCGGCGATCGTCGGCTCCGCCGTCGGCGTCGTGCTGACGCCCGAGGCGGGCCGGGCCGTGGACCACGTCGGGCTGGCCGAGTGGATGGCCAAGAACCTCGACGGCGACACGGGTCTCGCCGCGCCGGCGGGCCTGTGGTCGGACCTGCAACGCGACCGCGCCAGGGCGGGCCTGTCGACCGATACCGTCCGCCCCGCCGGCGGCGGGACCGCCCAGCCGGACGACCTGGTCGCCACCGTCGGCCCGTCCACGCTGTCCGGGGTCGACCTCGTGCGCTTCGGCGAGGCACCCGCGAACCCGGACAGCGTGATGGTCCTGCTGACCCGCCGCGACGAGGCGTACCTGTCGTCCAACGAGCGGGTGAGCGCGGGCTCGCAGCTCGCGGAGAACAGCAGGCTGCACACCAGCGACGCGGTGCTCGCGGCGTTGCGCGCCGGGCAGGTCGACCTGCGGGCGATGGCCGTGATCGCCGAGCTGTGCCGCGGCCAGGACGTGACCGTGGCGTCGACCGGGAAACCCGCGCACGAGAAGGGGTCGGTGCTCCCGGACCGCACGGTCGTGCTGTCCACACCGGACCCGGAGTCCGCCGAGACGCTGCTCGACTGGCTCAAGGCCCAGCAGCCGCCGTTCGCGCCGGACGCCGTCGCGCGGGGCCTCAACGAGGTGACCGTCTCCTGGCGTCTGCCTCCGCTGCACGACCGGACATCGAAGTGATCAGTTCTCGAAGGGTTGGTAAGGCCATGGGATCGATCCGATCGGCGCGTCGCGCGTCGGTGGCGGTTGTCGCCGTGTTGTTCGGGCTGCTCGCGGTCCCCGTCCCCGCTCAGGCCGCCGGGGGCTGCTACCTGCGGCTCGCGCACCTGTCACCGGACACCCCGGCCGTGGACGTCACGGTCACCGCGTTCTCCAGACCGGACTGGTCGGTGACGATCAAGGGCGTCTCCTACGGGGCGCTGTCGGACTACCAGAAGATCGAGACCGGCACGTACACCGTGGCCATGCGGCCCGCGGGCGCGGACCCGGCGAGCAAGCCGGTCATCTCGGCGACGATCGACGGCTCCGACGGGAAGGCGTACACGGTCGCGGGCCTCGGCAAGTTCGCCAGCCTGTCGCTGTCGGTGCTCAACGACGACATCGGCCTCCCGCCCGCCGGTCAGGCCCGGATGCGCGTGGTCAACGCCGCCCCGCTCGCGGGCGACCTGGCCGTGCGCCGGGGTGACGACTCCGTCGTCGAGCACGCGGTCTTCGGCCAGGCGGGCGAGTACAAGCTGCTGCCCGCGGGCAAGACCACGCTGAAGCTGGCCCCGCAGCAGGGCTCCAACACCGAACTGCCGATCGACCTCCAGGCCGGGTCGGTCTACAGCGTGCTCGTGCTGGAGAAGGACGGCGTGCTCTCGGCGACCGCCCGGCAGGACGCGAAGGGCGCGGAGATCGTGCCCACCGGCGGGATCGAGGCGGGCCTCGGCGGGTCGTCGACCGGTCTCACGGCGCCGCAGATCGCGATGATCGCCGTGGCCGCCGCCGCGGGCGCGGGGCTCGTGCTGGCGGTGCGCCGCCGCCGGACGGGATGAGCGGACGGCACCGGCTGGTCCGACCACCGCGCCACGACCTGCGCCGCGCGGGCGCGGTGGCGGGCGCGGTGGTCGGCGTCGTGTCCGCCGTCACCCTGTCCGCGGTCGCCTCCGACCACCAGGTCGCGGGGTTCGCCAGCCCGGCCCCCCGCACCGGGCCGACCTGGGCAGCGGGCCCGGTCGAGCAGGACCCGAAGGCCGCCGCCCGGCCGGTCCGGGTGCGCATCCCGGCCATCGGCGTGGACAACCCCGTCGTGGACGTCGGCGTGGACGGCTCCGGCGCGCTCGTGCCGCCCAGCGGGCCCGACGACATCGGCTGGTTCACCGGCGGGTCCGCGCCGGGCGGCATCGGGTCCGCGCTGCTGGCGGGGCACATCGACTCGCACAGCGGGCCCGCGGTGTTCTTCCGGCTGACCGCGCTGAAACCCGGTGACGAGATCGTCGTCGACCGGGAGGACGGCAGCACCGTGACGTTCGTCGTCGACTCCACCACGCGGGTGGCGAAGACCGCGTTCCCCACCGACCTGGTGTACGCCCCGGTGCCCACGCCCGTGCTGCGGCTGGTCACCTGCGGCGGCTCGCTGGACACCGCCGCGCACAGCTACCGGGACAACGTCATCGTGGAAGCCGTGCCGAAGTGAAACGAAAACCCGTTCGCGTCGAATAAGCAGGTGAAGCCCACTGCCACCTGAGGGATGCCGATGGAACGCTCAGCGGACCGAAGACGCGCGGCAGGCCGTCGGGCGGAGGACCGGCGGCACGCCGGGATCGCCCGGCGGCTGGAGCACGACCTCACGGCCGTGTCCGACCTGGTCGAGTCCATCAGGGCCGATCCGGACCTGCCCGAGTTCGCGCTGCGGCGGCTCCAGGCGGTGGACCGGGAGCTGGCCAGGATCATCGAGGTGGCGCGGGAGGCCGCGCCGGTGTCCCAGGAGGCCACCGAGGTCCACCAGCTCGCCACGCACCTGACCCGGCGCGAGTGGGAGTGCCTCGACCTGCTGGTCCAGGGGCTGACCACCGGGGCGATCGCCGCGGGCATGGGCGTCTCCACCACCACCGTCCGCACCCACGTGCAGTCCCTGCTCGCCAAGCTGGGCGTCCACTCCCGGCTCCAGGCCGTCGCGCTGACCACCCGCACGGCGCTGCTGTCCGCCGCGCCGAAGGGGGTTGGCCGACAGTTGCCAGGTGCTTCGCGGGCGCGGTGAGCGACACTCGGGGGATGCGTGCGTGGAGAGCCGTGTGGTTGGTCGCCGTGGTGGCGGTGGCGTGCACCTCGCCGGAGGCGGTGACCGGTGGCGCCGAGCTGGAGCAACGGCGGCACGCCGGGGCGGGGTCCTCGTCGTTGCCGAGCGGGCGCACGGGGTACCGGACGTACGCCGAGGTCGGGAGCGACCTGGGCGAGCTGGCGACGGTCCGGGCGGACGTCGTCTCGCGGCTCGCACTCCCCCACCGGACGGTGCTCGGGGTGGACGTCGTCGGGGTGGAGATCACCCACGACGTGGGGAAGTACGACGGGAAACCGGTGCTCGTGGTGGTGGGGGCGCACAACGCGTCGGACTGGGCGTCCGCCGAGGTGGCGGTGGAGTTCGCCACCGACCTCGCGGAGCAGGACGGGCGCGATCCGCGGGTGACCGCGCTGCTGGACCGGGTGCGGGTGGTCGTGGTGCCCGTGGTGAACCCCGACGGGTTCCAGTTGTCGCGGGCCGGGACCGTGCCGGGCAAGCGGGGGAACTGCCGGGTGGACTTCCCGGCGTCGCAGTCCTGCGCCACCAGCCCGGACGTCGGGGTGGACCTGGACCGGAACTACGGGGTCGGCTGGAAGGCCGGTGACCACCGGGGCGCGGGGGCGTTCTCCGAGCCCGAGACGCGCAACGTCCGGGAGCTGGTGGCCGGGCGGCAGGTGACCGTGTTCGCGACCCTGGGCACGGGTGCGGGGACGGTGCTCCGGCCGTCCGCCGACGAGTCCTCCACGGCCGTGGGCCAGGCCCTGGCGGACGCCGGGGGGTGGACCAGCGCCGTCTCGGCGGTCGGCGGGACCGCGACCGAGTGGGTCCACGGCACGACCGGCGGGCTGGCGTTCGCCGTCGAACCGCGGGCCGGGGAGTACCTCGACCAGTACCGGGGCGGGGCTCGGGAGGCGTTGCTGCGCGCGGGCGAGGCCGCCGGGGATCGGCGCTACCACGCCGTGGTGAGCGGGGTCGCGCCCGCGGGGGCCAGGGTGACGGTGCGGAACACCTCCGGTGTCCGGTCGTCGATGGTCGCGAACGGGCCGTTCGAGTGGGAGGTCAACCCGGCCGAGGCCTGGACGCTCGACTGCGGGACGGAGAACGAGGTCCTGCAATCCGCCGAGGTCTCGGTGGGGCGGGGCGAACGGGTGTCCGTGGACCTCGGGCAGTGCTCCCGGTCGTGGGGATAGGTCTCGCCAGGTCAGGCGGACGAATTCCGCGGAAATGCGGATCTTCGGGGCGAATCGCGTTCACATTCGAACCGGCGGCCGCCCCGCCGCGTTGACCCCTACGGACCGGCTCCGACGAGGACGGAAGTACAGGTGACCTGGAATTCTCCGCAGGGTAACGATTGGACGCGCGCGGGACGGCCAGTCGTAACAATGGTGTTCGGCCGTTCGATGGCACCATCGAACCGACCGTCCACAACGCCGCCCGAGCACGACGATGATGAATCATGATTTCGCCCGCTCATTGCACGGAGGGCCGATGACCGCCTCACCCGAATCGCTGATGAACGAACTGCGAGCGCTGTGCCGGGGGCAGGGGGTGCAGGCGCCGGGGATCGACAAGCAGGTGGGCCCCGCGTTGCGGGAGGTCTGCGGGATCGTCGCGGGCGACGGGCCGGAGGCCGTGCGGGTCAAGGTCGGGCGCTGGGTCGTGGGGATCGTGGAGCACTTCCCGACCGAGCTGCGGCTGGCCGTGCTGGCGCCGCTGGGGCTGCACGAGGACGCGCAGTCGCGGTTCCTGTCCGACCGCGTGGACTGGCTGGCGAAGTTGCAGGACCGGGGACCGCGGACGATCCGGCGGCGCGTCGAGGCCGGGCTGACCCGGCTCGTCGAGGCCGGGTTGGAGCGGACCGCGAAGGCCGACCGCGGCGAACCCGAGGAGGAGTGGCACGTCAGCGAGTTCGAGGCGTTGCTGCGCCTGGACGGGGAGACGCCCACGTGCACCGAGCGGCGGACGATCCGCGCGGATCGGGACGGGGTCAAGGAGATCACCTGGTCGATCTCGCTGCCGCCCGCGTCCGAGGACGGCGTGCCGGGCGACCTGGACGTGCAGGTGCTGCACGGCGTCGAGCTGATCTCGTCGGAACGGCCCGCCAAACGGCGCTTCCTGCTGCACCTGCGGTTGCCGCGCGCCCTGCAAGCGGGGCAGGAGCACCAGTTCGCGCTGGAGGTGCGGGTGCCGCGCGGGCAGTCGATGCGGCCGACGTACGTGTTCTGGCCGGAGCGGGCGTGCGACCGGTTCCGGTTGGTGGCGCGGTTCTCGCTGGAGGACCCGCCCGCCGCGCTGTGGCGCGTGGACGGCGCGTTCCACCGCGACATCGACGACCTGGCCGAGGGCAGCGACCTGCTGGCGCTCAACGGGATCGGCGAGGTGGACGTGGAGTTCCCGAACCCGCGGCCCGGTCGCGGGTACGGCGTCCAGTGGCGGCCTCAGACGTCGGACTGGCCCGGTGCGCCCGAGCCCCGCGCGGCTCCGGACCGGAGCGGCGCGGGGACCCTGTCGCGCGACTAGGCGACGACGGACAGCACGGTGGAGAGGGTCTCGTCGAACAGGTGCGGCTCCATGACGCCACCTCCTTTCCCACTGAGGAGAACCGCGCGAACAGGCGGTCTGCGCAGCGGAAAGAAGGCATGGCGAACAACCGTGGGAATGCGATGAATTCCCCGCCACGTCCTGCTGTCGTGATCCGCTGACCGGAACCCGCTTTCGGGGATCCGCCTGCTCGGCTTTCGTTCTCGCCGATGTCACAACAGTGGGCTCGTGGTGGATTCATCGGAATGGGTTTCCTGTTGCCCCCGGAATTCGGAAACCAGGAAACGGCCGATTACCTGGAACGGGGCTCCGGCACCGCGCGGCGCAGCGCCTCCGCCAGCACGGCGTGGGCGCTGCCCGCGTGCGGCAGCCTGCCCTGGCGCACCAGCTCGACCGCGTCGGCGAAGGGCACGCGGCGCACGCGGGCCCCGTGCGAGCCCCCGATCGCGCTCACGCCGCCCGCGCGGAACACGTGCTCGACGTGGTCGCACACGGCGTCCGCGCCGTGCACCCGGCCGATCCTGGTCCACGCCGCGGCCCGCAGCCCGGTGCTCTCGGCCAGTTCCCGCCGGGCCGCGACCTCGGGACCGGCGTCCTGGTCGGTGATCGGCCCACCGGGCAGCCGCCATTCGGACCCGCCGTGGGTGTAGACCCACTGCCGGGTGAGCACCACGCGGTCGAGGTCGTCGACGGCCAGGACGGTGACCGAGGCGGGCACGACCACGTGCAACCGGGTCTCGTGCCCGCCGTCCGGCCGGACGACCGCGTCCTGGTGGACCCGGAACGCGGGTGAGGACTGCACCACTTCCGACGACAACCGCTGCCACACCGCGACCACGTCCATCGACTCTCGGGAAAGTTCCGCTGTCATGCGATCAATCGAACCACCGCCGAACTGCCCGTATGTTCGCGGAAACCGGCCAATTGATTGACATACCACAACGATCCCGACCTCCGGCGAATGGCGTAGCGCCCCATCCCGACCTGCGACGGAAGTGGCGGGCGAAAGGGAATAAGGCGGCAGTGGCCAAAAACTGGACAAAGCACGGACAGCCGCCCGCTCGCGCCACGAGCCGTGGAATTCTGGCCGCACACCCGTTCCGCCGAGGACTCCGCCGCCACACCTCTGCGGAACGGGCTGGTCAAAGCGGGTGGGAAAGCGGCCCCCGACGCCGCTTTCCCGCCCTCCCCGCCACCGGGGACGCGACCGGGCAGCCGACTTCCTCGTGTCACGAGGGGTACGCGAGGAAGTCGGCCCGGCGCGAGCGGAATACTCCGCCGCGGGCGTGTCGCACGGTCGCCGGATACCGAGTCCGTGTTATGGACAAATCCTCCGCAGCACATAATGACCACTATTTGACCGGGCTTTGACCATTCGAAATCGACCCGGTAACAGCATCATGGCGTTCGTCGATGTGCTGATTGATCGAAGCCGCACCGAACGGTTTCGACTTCCTTCGCCGAGTTCGCCAGAAAATACGGAGGTGGCTCTTTTGGCCACGCCATGCCTTCCCCCGCGCCGAAGAGACGGGCGGCTGTCCCGAACAGCGCGGTCGGTCGCGGTGCTCGCCATCGGGCTCGCTCCGCTGGTGGCCGTCCAACCCCAGTCGGCGGCGGGAGGGCAGGCCGAGCCCGCGCGGATCACCCCGGCGCACATCGTGGTGCTGGTCGACCAGTCGGGCAGCATCTCGCCGGAGGACATGACCCGCGAGAAGGAGGCCGCGGGCCTGATCGCGCAGGCGGAGTTCTCGCCGGAGTCCACGGTGGCGATCGTCGGGTTCGGCAGCGACAGCGGCGGCACCCCGCCGGTGGACGCCGTGTGCCCGCCGACGAAGGTCGCGACCAGCGCCGAGCGGCAGCGCCTGAGCACCTGCGTGGACGCGCTGCGGATCCGCGACCGGGGCAAGGGCGACGGGACCGACCACGCGCAGGCCCTCGTGCAGGCGCTCGACTTCCTGTCCGACGACCGGGACGACGAGCCGAAGATCGTCTTCCTGCTCACCGACGGGAAGCTCGACGTCGGCGACAGCGAGCGCTACGGCTCCGACAAGACCCCCGAGCAGCGCGACAGCGCGGCGCACGACCTCATCACCGAGCGCTTGGCCGACGCCCGCGACAGCAAGGTCCAGGTGTGGCCGCTCGGGTTCGGCGCGGTCGACGAGAAGGCGCTCGGCGAGTTCGCGGCGGGCGGCTACCAGGGCTCCTGCGGGCCGGGCACGCCGACGCCGAAGGCCACCACCGTGAGCGGTTCCGGCGACGTCAAACGCGCGATCTTCGAGTCCTACAGCTCGGCGCGCTGCGCGGGCATCGGACCCATCAACGAGCAGCAGCTGTCCTCCGGCGGCACGGTCGAGGCGAAGGTGGACATCCCGGCCATCGCCACCGACGGCTCGATCATCGTGATCAAGCACGACCCCAGGGTCGCCGTCGAGTTCCTCGCGCCCGACGCGACGAAGGCCTCGCCGAAGGCCGGCACGGCCGACGGCTCGACCTACGAGGGCAGCGGGCAGGGCGGCGCGGTCGAGGCGCTGCGCATCGTCGACCCGAAGCCGGGCACCTGGACCGTGCGGATCACCTCGGCGGACGGCGTGCCCGCGCAGAACGTCAGCACGGCCGTCACCTGGCAGGGAGCCGTGCAGGCGGTCGTCCAACCCAGCTCGTCCACGCTCAGCGCGGGCCAACCCGTCACGGTCTCCGTGCGGCTGCGCACCCGCCGTGGCCCGGTCACCGACCCGGCGCAGCTGCGCGCGCTGAGCTTCACCGCCGACGTCTCGGGCACCGGCCCGGCCCAGCCGATCGCCCTCGCCGACGACGGCAAGTCCCCCGACCCCACGGCGGACGACGGCACCTACACCGGCCGCACCACGCTGCCCCCCGACGCGTCCGGCCAGGTCACGTTCACCGGGCACGTCACCGGCATCGGCGTCAGCGGCGACCACCCGACCGCCCGCGCGTCCGTGGTGAAGGGCCCTCCGCCGATCCTGGCGGGAGCTGCCCTGCCGACCATCACCGACGAGGTGGCGCCCGGCGAGTCGGTCACCGCGCACCTGGAGGTCACCAACAACTCCGGCGGCGCCCGGAAGCTCCGGGTGCGGCTCGACCAGGACAGCGGGTCGCTGATCACCGTCGAGGACGCGGTGCACGAGGTGCCCGCGGGGGCCAGCGCGTTCGACGTCGACCTGCGCTTCGACGGGAAGGCCAGGCTCGGGACCACGACCGCGCAGCTCACGCTGGTCGACGACGCCGACCCGTCGGTGGTCTACCAGACCTTCCCCTTCACCACGACGGTCGCGGAGCCGTTCCCGTGGCTCCTGGTGGGCGCGGGCGGGGCGGTGCTGATCCTCGTGCTGGGACTGGTGTTCTGGCTGCTCGCCCGCAGCAGGGCAGGCGACCTGCGCGGGCTGAAGGTCACCGTGACCCTGGGGGCGTACAGCGGTTTCCTGCCCTCCCCCGCGGTCTCGACTAAGGCGATCGACTTCGCCGTCGAGGTCACCGGCGGGGGCGTGCCCTCGATCCGGCCCGCCGAGCGCGGCGACCCCGAGCTGCGCAGGCTGACGCGCTCCAAGCGGGGCATGCGCCTGACGTCCCCGCACGGCGACCTCGGGCCGTTCCACCTCGACCAGCCGCAGGACATCGGCAACGGCGTGTTCCTGGTGGTGACCGACGAGTCGCTGCCCGACCAGGCCACCGACTACCCACCGCCGTCGTCCGAGCAGAACACGTACCTCTGATCCGCGCGTCGCCGGAAGGAACCACCATGAAGATCTACCAGCCGATGATGTTCGTCGGGTTGGGCGGAACGGGGTGCCGCGTGGGCGCCGAGCTGGAACGCAGGTTCCGCGCGGAACTCTGCGGGCCCGACGGCACCGCGCTGAAGACCGCCATGCCCGGCCAGAACTTCCTGCCCTACCAACTGCCCGGCTGCCTCCAGTTCGTCTACGCCGACCTGGCCGACGACGAGTTCGGCCACGTGGAGAGCCGGTCCGTGCCGGACCGCTCGCACCTGCCCGCCGCCCAGCGGACGCAGCGCATGGTGCGCGGGCTCGTCCCGTCGCACGACACCTTCCCCGAGGTGGCGCGCAGCCTGCGGCTGCTGTCGGACGACTACTGGGAGGGCTGGCTGCCGCCCCCGAGCGGCGAGCCGAAGGTGGCGCCGCTGTCCAAGGGCGCGGGCCAGTTCCCGACCGTGGGCCGCGCGTCGCTGTTCGAGACGTTCAAGGACGGTCTCGGCGTGGCGCAGGGACCGCTGGTCGAGGCGATCGGCGACATCAACAACTCCGGTGGCCAGCTCAGCGAACTGGGCGGCAGCCTGCGGGGCTCGATCGACGTGTTCGTCGCGTTCTCCGTCGCGGGCGGCACCGGCAGCGGCCTGTTCTACGACTACCTGCACCTCATCGGCGACGCGCTCAACCGCGGCAAGTACAAGGCGCGGATCTACCCGCTGGTGCTGATGGCGTCGGCGTTCGAGGACGGGTTGGGCGGCGGCCGGGCCGCGAAGCTCAACTCCGGCCGCGCGCTGCTCGACCTGTTCCGGATGGTCGACGACCAGAACTCCTCCGACGCGGGCATCGACCTGGACAGCCGCGGGGTGGCCGGGTCGCTGGCCGTGCGGTACCCGGCGCGCGACGAGATCAAGCTGCGCCCGAGCACCGTGCAGACCGCGTTCCTGTTCAGCGGCAACGCGGGCATGCGGCGCGAGGACCTGCACCGGTCGGTCGTGTCGATGGTGCTCTCGCTGGTCGGCAGCGACCTGCCGCGCGACGCCGAGGGCAGGACGACCGGCCAGCAGGAGTTCCAGTCCTTCGCGGACAGCTTCATCAACAAGGCCGCCGAGCGCAGCGTGCAGGCGTCGACCGGCATCGGCCGCCGGGGCGTGTCCACGAGTTCGGTCGCGTCGCTGACCGTGCCGGACGACGAGCTGGCGGACATCGTCAGCTCGCGGCTGCTCGCCGACGCCGTCCGCGAGCTGTCCGAGCCGCCGCCCGGCCAGGCGGAGAACAACCGCGACATGATCGCGAAGTTCTTCACCGACGCCAACATCGACCCGGTGTGGCACCGCGCGGCGATCCCGGTCAACGAGCCCGTCGCGACCAACGGCGCGGACGCGATCCTCAAGGTGCTCGGGGCGCGGGCGCGGACGATGGAGGCGAACCTGCACGCCCTCGGGCAGCAGTTGACCCAACAGGTCCCGGCCCTGACGCAGAACTTCGACCCGCACAGCGCGTTGCGGGCGGCGCTCGGCTCGATGGACCTGTTCCGGCTGCGGCGGGTCGTGGCGGGCCACGAGTCCATCACCGAGGAGATCAGCAAGCGCGGGTTCGCGCGCGTGCTGGAATCCCGGCGCAGCGAACCCCAGCCCCCACCGGGGATCACGCTGATCGCACCCGCCCCGCAGGTCGTGCGGGCGCGGATGGTGGGCCGCGTCAAGTTCTCCGACCCGTCGGTGCGCGACTCGATCCGGCGCCAGAACGAGTGGTACCTGTGGCGCGGGCAGTGCGCGTGGAACGCCGCGTGGGGTGACCAGGCGAGCCGGTGGGAGCGCAAGCTCCGCAACGCCCAGCAGGACCTGACCGAGTTGACCAAGGCGTTCGAGCAGCACGCCCAGTCCGACAACGCGCTGTTCGAACGGCGGTCGCGGGCGCTGGCCGAGCACCGGGTCGGCGTGTCGTACCTGCTGCCGCGCCAGGGCGACCTCAGCGGGTTCTACGGCGCGGTCGTGCGCCGGTTCGTCGACCACTACGTGGAGGTCGACCGCTTGCGCCCCAATGCATCCCCGGCGCAGGTCGTCGGCGAGATCCTCGGTGACCAGGGCTGGCGCACGGCGTTCGAGGTCCACCAGGAGCGCGACGCCGCGCAGGCCGTCGCGTTCGTGCGCGGCGAGCTGAAGAAGGCGGTGAAGTGGCTGTTCACCTACAACGACAACCGGCAGCCGCTGCTGCCGAGGATGCACGACCTGCTGACCGCGGCGAGCGGCCGGGAGAAGGACAAGGTCAGCGAGGAGGACCTGGCGCAGTTCCAGCAGAAGCTCGCGGGGCTGGTGCCCGGCGGGTTCGCGCCCAGCGGCAAGGGCCAGCTCAAGGTCCTGTACTCCTACCCCGCCCCCAACCACGACGGGGAGTTGGAGAACCTGTTGCGGCGCGTGGTCTACGTGCCCGACGGCGACCACGCGCACGAGGAGTTCCGGCCGGTGGACACCGAGTCCATCGCGGTCGTGCTGGTCCGCTCGTCGATGGGCCTCACCGAGGTCGACGAGGTGCGCGAGGTGCTGCGGTTCTGGTCGGAGGCGCTGCACGACGACCAGAACGAGGACTTCCTGCCGTGGCGGCAGCGGTTGGACTACCAGTCGCCCTACCTCGCCACCACGGCGACGGACCGGGTGAAGATCCTGCACCACCTGCTGTGCGCGGTGTGGAACGGCGAGGTGACCGCGATCGGCGGGGACGCCAACCCCGAGTCGATCAGCGTGTCGCTCGGCGTGAACATGCGGCTGGACCTCAACGGCTTCGGCCACCGGTCGAGCTGGGGCAGCGTGATCTCGGCCTACGAGCAGTGGGTGCTGGCCGACAGCGAGGACATCCGCAGGCAGTTCTGCGAGAAGCTGACCCGCAGCGCCCCGACCCGGCTCACCAGCACGCCGGTGAAGCCCTCGCAGCTGTTCCTCGAACTGCTGCGGCTCGCCGAGACCGAGCCCAAGCACCTGACCGACCTGCTGGCGCAGAACCGCGAGTCGGGCAGGCGCAGGCTGGAGTCGCTGCTCGAGTTCTGGGAGGTCGTCTTCCCCGCGGCCATGGAGCTGCGGTTCGCCGACAGCGCCGCGGTCGAGCACAACCTGACCGCGCTGCACGAGTGGTCCACCCGATGAGCGCGGACGTCGACGTCGTCGACCTCCGACCGGGGAGCGCGTCCGGCACCGCCCTCGACGCGCTGACCGCGGCGAGCCGCGTGGTCGTGGTCGACCGCAGCGAGCACGCCGGGGACAACCACGCCCACTACCAGCGGATCGCCACGATCGGCCAGGTGCGGGAGATCCTGCTCGTGCTCGTGGGTCCGATCGCGACCGAAGAGGACGGCCGGGCCGTGCTGCGGCAGTCCGCGATGCTCGGCGCGCAGAGCACGACGCTGTGGGTCGGCGACGAGCGCGGCTCGCGGTGGGAGGGCGGCACGGACCACGGCAGGCAGCCGGGGTCCGACGCGGCGGACGCCGTGGAGGACCTGCTGGAGGTCCTGCGCTCCCGGCGGGTGTTCGACGAGGTCGTCGGGCTGGTGCGGCGGATCCCGTTCCAGGCGGCCTGCCCGGCGCTGGACGTCGTGCACCCGTCGGTCCGGCCCGCCGAGCTGACCGCGTTGCTGCGCCGGGCGTTGCGGCAGTTGTCCGGAGTGGACGACGGGCCCGCCGCGGCCGACGAGCCGACGCCTCCGGCCGTCACCACGGCCGCCGCGGCAGTCACGCCGGGGTGCCGGCTCGACCAGGCGCGGTCCGCCGCCCGGCAGCGGCTCGCGGCCGCGGTCCGCGCGACGGCCGACCTGCGGCGGTGGAACGGGCCGTGGTCGCCGGGCGGCGCGGCGGCCCGCGACCTCGTGGCGGCGGCCGACGCCGCCGTGGAGCGGCACCGGACGCTCGCGCTGGAGGCCGTGGCGCTGGCCGAACGGCTGCCCGTCCCCGACGACGCGGCGTTGGAGGCGGTGGGCGTGCCCCGGCCCCACCCGGTCGACCACGGCGCGGTGGCCGCGGCGATGCGCGGCCTGCTCGGGTCCCGGCTGCACGACGGCTCGCTGCCGCTGGTCGGCCGGTCGCTGCGGCAGCTCGCCAACCGCCAGGCCCACCACGACGCCGACACCCGCGCGGTCGCGGCACGGGTGGTGCTGGAACAGCCCGCGCCGAAGACCGCGTGGCCCGCGGTGCTCGCCGTGCTGCCCGTGGTGCTGGCGACCTGCTTCGCCGCCGCGGGCCAACCCTCGGCGGGCACGGTCGCCGGACCCGCCCTCGCGGTGCTGTGGCTCGCGCTCGCCGCCGTGCTGCTGTCGCGCCGCCCGCCCGGCGGACCGCCCACGGCGCCCGCGGTCGGCGGCGTGGCCGTGGCCGCGGCCGCCGGAACCGCGCTCGGCCTGCTGGGCCCGGAGTGGCCCGCGCTGCCGACGGCCGGGGAAGCCGCCGTGGTCACCGCCTGCGCGCTCGTGCCGTTCGCCGCGCTCGGAGCCCTGTGGCGGGCCCAGGTCGACCGCTGGACCGCGACCCTCGCGCTGACCGCGGGCCAAGCGCTCACCGACCGGCTGGCCGTGCTCGTGGACCGGTCCGTGGTCACCCGGCAGGCCACCGCGGACCTGCGCCGCCGGACCGCCGACGCGGCGCTGCTGCTCGCGGGCGGCTGCGACGACGTGCGGGACGTGTTCGCCGCGACCTGCGCGGACGGCCCGGTCGACGAGGAACCGCCGACCGGCCACCACCACGACCTGCTGGAGGTGATCCACCGGGACCTGGAGCTGATCGGCACCGCCGCGCTGGAGGACTGCCTCGACGCCATCGCGTCCGGCGCCCCGCTCACCGCGGACGCCGGGCTGGTCGCGTCCCGCGCGCGGGACCTGACGAAGGAGTACGTCGAGTACCTCGGCCGGTCCGGCGTGCACCGGCGGCCACCGGTCGGCGACGCCGACGCGCGCCGCGACCTGGAAGCCGCGTTCTGGGAGGACTCGGCGCACGCGCGCCGGGTGCTCAAGGCCACCGGGCGCGAGGAGATGCGGCAGCTCTGCCACGTGGCCGACCTGCGGCGGCTCAACTCCGACTGGTCCGGGGTGGGGGTCGTCCGGTTCGCGCCGGAGCACGTGCGGGACCTGTTCGGCGTGATGGGCGAGGAGATCGTGGACACCGACCGCGACGTCGTCGGCGTGCTGCGGCTCGTCCCGCTGCGCCCCGGCGTGGTGCGGCGCGTCCAGCCCACCGCGTCCGGCCACGACACCAGGAGCGACCGGTGATCGACACGGATTTCCGCTACCTGCGGGGACAGGACACGCAGGGCAAGCGCCGCACGTGGCGGGTGCGGGTGGGCGCGGAGGTCGAGGCGGGGTCCGTGCTCGGCACCGCCGAGGCCACCCCGCCCGACGGCAGCGGCCCGTACGTGCTGCGCACGCTGCCACCGGCCGAGGTGGTCCGGCCCGACGTGTCGCAGACGTGGCTGGACAACGAGATCCGCGCGGTGCGACGGCTGTCCACGAGGTACCGCGCCGACCGCGCGCCCGCCGAGCTGCCCAGGGTCGTGGGGTTCGAGTTCGACAGCGGCGATCCGTTCGCGCTGCTGGCCTCCTACCCCGCGGCGAACACCGGGAACGGCGTGAGCAGGCTGCTCGACGCGCAGCGCACCACCTTCACCACGAGCCTGCTGCGGGCGCTCGCGCACCTCGCGGCGGTGGACCTCGTGCACGGCGGCGTGCGGCTGTCGTCGGTGCGGCTCACCGGGGCCACCGTGCGCCTGGTCAACTTCGAGCACGCCGTGCTGACCGGCGAGGAGTCGCCGTCCGGGGCGGGCCCCGCGCACCCCGGCGACGACGTGGCCGCGGCGGGCAGGCTGCTGCACGAGGTGTACACCGGGACGCCCGTCGCCGCCGACGAGCTGCCGGACCACACGGAGGTGCCGTGGCTGCGCACGCTGCTCGCGGGCGTGTTCACCGAGGAGCCACGGGACCGCCCCACGGCCCTGGACCTGTTGCGCCGCTTGAACTCCGCAGCTCCCGCTCCGTTCGACGACCCGGACGCCGCGCTGCGCAGGGGCCGGTCGAGGTTCGACGCGGTCCGCGCCGCCAAGCACCAGGTCCTCCGGCCGCCGCCGGTCCCGCCGGTGCCCGCCTTCCAACCCGGAGCCGTCCGATGACGCCCCCCTTGGTCACGTGCCCCACCTGCCAGGACCGGTTCCCGTGGGTGGAGGACCGCCTGCTGCGGTGGTCGCCGCGCGACGGCAAGTTCGTGCCCGTCGTGATCGCGGACACCACCAACCCGGTCAAGCTGGCCGACCTGCGGGCGAGCTGCTACGTCCGCTGCCCCAACCCGTCGAAGGACACGCCGGACCACCACATCCCCGTGGTGTACGGCCACAGCGCGCCGCCGGTCGTCGTCGGCCTGGTCGGCCGTCCCCGCGCGGGCAAGAGCCACCTGCTGGCCGCGATGATCCACGAGCTGGTCACCGGTCGCGCCAGCACGGCGGGCGTCTCCGTCCGCCCCGGCGACGGCGCCCAGCACGCCGCGTTCCGCGAGGGCCAGATCGACCCGCTGCTGCGCGGCGAGAAGCTGGCGGGCACCGGGTCGGGCATCACCGGCTACGCCGACTTCCTGCTGGTCCGCACGGCCGCGGGCGAACGCCCGGTCATCTTCTTCGACATCGCGGGCGAGGACTTCCGCGCCATGGCGTCCAACAACCGCGGTTCCCGCTTCCTGCTCAACACCAGCGCGCTGATGTTCGTCGAGGACGCCGACCTGGTCCTGTCCGGCGACGGCGCGGGCAACGAGTGGATCAACGACGCCCTCGGCCGCCTCGGCGTGGTCCCCCACCTGCGCTCGATCCCCGCGACCGTCGTCCTCACGAAGTCCGACCTCCTGCGCTACACCCACCCCGCCGACCGGTGGCTGCGCCGCCAGGACGACCGGGGACCGTTGCGCGCCACCGACTTCCTGGACGAGAGCCGCGACGTCTACGCGGTGCTGGACCAGTTCGGCGCGCACTTCGTCCGCGACCTCTACGAGCGCTTCGACCGGTGCACCCTGCACTTCGTCTCCGCGACCGGCGTGGCCGTGGAGGGCAAGAGCTACCCGCGCGGCGTGCACCCGATGCGCGTGCTGCGACCGCTGATCTCCCTGCTGGCCATGACCGGCGTCCTCACCGGCCGGGAAACCGAACTGGTGGGCACATGACCCGACCGCTGGACCGCATCGCGTTCGGCTTCGTGGAGGCCGACGGCATGGGCGTCGTCGCCACCACGTTCCCGGAGAACGACCACCGGGTCGCCGTGTGGTCGGACCGCCTGAAGCACCACATCCGCCTGCAACCGAGCCAGGTCGGCGGCCGCACCCACGTGCCCGCCCGTTCCCTGTCCTACCTGGAGTTCGACGACGGCGCCGCCGCCCTCCTGCACCGCGTGGACCAGGGCGAGATCGGCCGCAACCTCTCCCACGCCATCCTCGGCACCACCGCGGAACTCCGCCCGGCGGCGGCGAGCCTCTGGACGTGGACCGGCTGGCCGCAGGACCCCCACACCCGGCTGGACCAGGCGGAACTGCTCCACCACCACCGCCGGGCGACACCGACCCTCGACCAGCAGTGCCTGGCCCACCAGGACCACGTGATCCCGATGGTCCGGGCGGTGCTGCTGGACCCGATGGCCCGGCTGAGCGTCCTGGACGCCCCGGACGACGCCGCGCCCGCACTGGTCCACCTGCTCCGCGGCCTCACCGCGCCGCTGTTCGAGGTGGCCCCCACGTTCTCGACCTACGAGGTCTCCGACAGCAGGGCCATCCCCGACCTCCCGTCGGTCGTCTTCCTCAAGGCGGCCCCGGCGGCGGGCGAGACCACCCACACCCGCCTCTACCTGGACGACCCGCCGCTGCCCGACCGCTGCACCGACGCGGCTCGCGCACTGGTGGCCCGCTACGTGACCGCCGACCCGGCGGACCGGGCGGCCACCTACCACCGCTGGCTCACCGACCTGGCGGGCTCCGACCCTAACCCGGTGAAACGGGCCGAGCACCTCGTGACGGCACTGACCGGACGAGCGGGTTCACGACCACCGCTGCCACCACCGCCGCCGCCCCCGGTGGCCGCCCGCCCCGCTCCCCCACCCCAGGCACCCCGGACCAGGCGGGCGAAACGCGACTGGGCCGACATCCCCGACGACCGGCTGGTGGACGAGATCGCCGTCGCGCGGCCGGAGGAGGTGCTCGGCGGGCTGGAGACGCTGGCCCGGCGGACCGGAAACCAGAACCCCGAGCTGCGCAGGCGGATCCGCGCCGACCTGGCCCGCCACTCCTACCTGGAGGGCCAGGTCCGCGCCGCGCTCCCCCACGACCACGTGGGCCGCTGGGAGGCCACCCTGCGGATCCTCCGGTTCGCCTACGGCGCGGACGGCCGTGACCTGGCGGCGGAACCGCCACCGCGCCTGCCCACGCCGCCGAACCCGGTGTTCCTCCAGGCGGTCCACCACCTGGCGTCCCTGAAAGGCAGGCAGGCGAAGGCGGACGAACTGCTGGGCGCGCTCGTCCGACAGCAGTTCCCGCCCGCGCCGGACCTCCCGGCGGGCCCGGCCGCCGCGGAACCGCACCAGGAACCCCAAGCGCCCCAAGGGTTGGCGCTGCGCTACCGCTGGGAGGTCCTGGCCACCACCCCGCCGATCCTGCAACCGGTGGTGGTGCTGGCCTTCGCGACCGCGGTGCTGTTGCTCGGTCTCACCCTCGGCCTGGCGCTCTGACCGCTACCGCAGAACCCACCTCTGGTTGGCCTGCCCGTTGCAGGTCCACATCGCCACCCGCGTCCCGTTGGCGGTGCCCTGCCCCATGGCGTCCAGGCACAGCCCCGAGTTCACCACCGTCCCGTCCCCGATCACCCACTGCTGGGCCGTTCCACCGGAGCAGTCCCGCACCTGGGCCGTCACGTTCTGCCCACCGCCTTCCAGACACCTCCCGGCAGCGGTACGCACCTCCTTGCCTACCACGGTCCACCGCTGCGACACGCCCCCACCGCAGTCCCACAACTGGGCCGCACCACCGGACGTCACGTCGAGGCACCGCCCCGACTGCGCCCCCACGACCGCCGTCCCACCGACCGGAGCCCCCGACAGCACGGCGGCCAACGGCGGGTACCAGCGCGCCTCCATCTTCCGGATTCCCGTGCTGTCGTTGGGGTGCACGCCGTCGTAGGTGTCGGAGGCCGTGCTGAACCCGGTCCACTGGTCCACCACCGTGATGGGCGACTGGGCGGTCGAGTTGGCCGCCGCCCAGCCCGGTATGGCGGCGTTCAACGCCACCACTCGCTGCCCGCACTCCGCGCACCCGCTGGGGTTCATCGGGATGATCTGCGCGACGAGCACCTTCGTCGCGGGGTTGCTCGCCCGCATCTGCCCCAGCAGCTTCGTGTACGCGCCGAGGATCGTCGAGGCGGGGATGGCGTTCCACACGTCGTTGGTGCCCAGGTGCATCAGCACGACGTCGGGCCGGGTCGACGACAACCAGCCCGGCAACTGGTTCTCGTCGGCGATCCGCGTGGCGAGGAACCCGCCGTGCCCCTCGTTCTCCCCGTCGTAGGCGAACCCGCACCCCTGCGCGGGCAACGTCCCCACGAAGTCGGTGTTGGTCAGCCCGGAACTCTGCAAGTGCTGCCAGAGCAACGCCCGCCAGCACCCCGGCGACCCGGTGATCGAGTCTCCGAGCGCCATGATCCGCACCGGAGCGGCGGCCGAGGCGGGAACGGGCACCGCCCACGCCACCAGCATCAGCAGAACAGCAAGAACAGCCCTCATCACGAGCACCTTCCACCGCATGGACGAGCAGGGATGCGATTCCCCGTCGCACGCGCGGTGCGACGAGCCGGCAGGCACTTCGAGGTTAAGCGGTTAACGTCCCGCGGACAATCCGCCAACAGGCCCCGTGCTGGAGCGCGGCACCAGTTCGGGGTCGGACGTCTTCACGTGCAGCGCCTCCCCGCCCCCGATCACGTCCAGCAGCAGCCGCACGGCCGTGGCGCCCCGTTCGGCGATCGGCCGCCGCACGGCCGTCAACGCGGGCCGCACCAACCGGCACAGCGCCGAGTCGTCCCACGCCACGATGGACAGCCGGTCCGGCACCGGGATGCCCAGCTCGTGCGCCACGGCCAGCGCGGACACGGCCATCACGTCGTTGTCGAACACCATCGCCGTGGGCGGTTCGGCTCCTGTCAGCACCCGCCGGGTGACCCGCGCGGCGGCCTCGTCCGAGTAGTCCGCGTGCACGGCCCGCGCCTCCGTCAGCCCCAGCCGCGACGCGACGGCGGTGAACGCCGACGACCGGATCCGGGTGTGCACGAACGTGTCCGGCCCCGCCACCCGCACGATCCGCCGGTGGCCCAGCGCCACCAGGTACTCCACGACCTCGACCACGGCGGACTCGTCGTCCGTCCACACGCAGGGCAGGTCCTCCAGCACCGGCTCCGCCAGCACGACGGTCGGCAACCCGAGTTCCCGCACCAGGTCCACGCGCGGGTCGGACGCCCGCAGGTCGGCCAGCAGCACCCCGTCGACCCGCCGCCCCGCCCACCACCGCCGGTAGGCCTCCAACTCGGCCGCGGAGTCGTCCGTCACCTGGAGCAGCAGCGCCGTGGGGCCGTCGGCCAGCGCGTCCTGGATCCCGGCGATGAGCTGCACGAAGAACGGCTCGACGCCCAACTCCCGCGCGGGCCGGTCGATCACCAGCCCGATCGCGTTCGCCCGCCCGTCCGACAACGACCGCGCGGCGCTGCTGGGCACCCACCCCAGCCGGTCGGCGATCTCCACCACGCGCCGCCGGGTCGTCTCCGACACGCCCGGCCGCCCGTTGAGCGCGTACGACACCGCGCCGGTCGACACCCCGGCCGCTTTCGCGATGTCCGAGATGGTCGGACGCTTGTCCCGCACCGACGCCCCCTGCCGCTTGTCGATCACGGGAGTCTAGCCCCCGAACCCGCTAAACTCGGGCAGGTCAACCGGTTGAGCACCCTGGGGGTCCCTGTGCCGTGGTTCGACCTGCCCGCCGACCAGCTCGTCGCCTACCGCACTCCCACCCCGGAACCCGATGGCCTGGACGACTGGTGGCGCACCCGCCTCGACAAGTCCCGCGCCGCGGCCGAGCCGCCTGTCCTGACCAGGTACGAGCCCGAGCTGTACGGCGCTCTCCCGGTCTGGGACGTCGAGTTCTCCGGCTGCGACGGCGATCCCGTCCGCGCCTGGTACCTCCGCCCGCCGGGCAGTGCCGCCGACACCCCGTTGCCCACGGTCGTCACGTTCATCGGCTACGGCGGCGGCCGGGGCCTCCCGGTCGAGCACACCCTGCTGCCCAGCGCCGGTTTCGCCGTGTTCGTGATGGACGTCCGCGGCCAGGGCGGCCGGGCGTCGATCGGCGCGACCAGCGACCGCGGCGCCGCCTTGGACGGCCCGACCCACCCCGGCATGATGACCAGGGGCCTCGACTCACCGGAGAACTACTACTTCACCCGCCTGCTCGCGGACGCGGCGAGGGCCGTGGAGGTCGTGGCCGACCTGGACGGCGTGGACCGCGACCGGATCGCCGTCAGCGGCGGCAGCCAGGGTGGCGCGCAGGCGCTCGCCGCGGCGGCGTTGACCGACCTGGTCAAGGTCTGCCACGCGGACATCCCGTTCCTCTGCGACATCCAGCGCGCGGTCACCGTCAGCTCGACCACGCCGTACACCGAGGTCGCGGACTTCCTCGCGCAGCAGATCGACCTGGTGCCGACCGCGCTGGACACCCTCCGGTACGTCGACTGCGCGCTGCTGGCCCGGCGGATCACCGCCGAGTGCCTGCTGAGCGTCGGCCTGATGGACCCGGTGTGCCCGCCGTCCACGGTGTACGCGGCCTACAACGAGATCACGGCGACCAAGGACCTCGCGGTGTTCCCGTTCACCGGGCACGCGGTGCCGCGATCGCACGTGGAGCGCCAGCTCCGACACCTGCGGGCGGTGCTGGTTCCCTGACCAGCGCGGCGGCCCCCACCAGCCCGGCGTCCACGCCGAGCAGCGCGGGCAGCACGTCGACGCGCCGCATGAAGTCCAGGCCCGGCCATCCCTCCAGCGTCCCGGTGATGGCCGGGCCGAGCAGGTCCCACGCCTGTGCCACGCCCCCGCCGACGACGACCCGGTCCACCTCGCACAGCGCCGTGGCGACGGTGATCACCCGGGCCACCGCGACCCCGGACCGGTGGAACGCGGCCCGCGCGATCGGGTCGCCCGCCCGCGCGGAGTCGGCCAGCGACCGCCCGTCGGCGACCCCCGCGCACACCCACCCGCGTTCCTCGGCCCACCGCACGATCGACGGCCCGCTCGCGATGGCCTCGGAACAGCCGCGGGCGCCGCACGCGCACAGCGGTCCGCCGGGGTCGAGGACGAAGTGGCCGACGTGCCCCGCGTTCCCGGCCGCGCCGAGGTGGGCGCGGCCGTCGAACACGAACCCGCCGCGGATGCCGGTCGACACGACCATGCCCAGCAGCGCGTCACTCCCGCGGCCCGCGCCGTGGTGGTGCTCGGCCAGCGCCATGCAGACCGCGTCCCCGGCCAGCCGCACCGGCACGCCGGGCACCAGCTCGGCCATCCGGTCGACCAGCGGGAACCCGCGCCAGCCGCCGATGTTGACCGGGCTCACCGAGCCGGTGCGCACGTCCATCGGGGCCGCGCAGGCGATGCCGACCCCGACGACGTCGTGCCCGTCGACCAGTTCGCGCACCACGTCCGCCAACGCGCGCCAGACGGTCTCGCCGTCACCCGAGGGGGTGGCGGCGGACCGACCGGCCACGACCATGCCGTCCGGCGCCACCAACGCCACGGCCAATTTCGTGCCGCCGACGTCGACGGCGAGCGCGAGTTCGGACGTCCCCACCACAGCCCACCTCACGGACGCGACCAGCACGGACCTCAGAGCAGGCGGTCGATCTCCGCCAGCTCGTCGGCGTCGAAGTCGAGGTTCCGGGTCGCCGCCACGGTGTCCTCCAGCTGCGCGACGCTGCTCGCGCCGACCAGCGCGGACGTCACCCGGCCGCCGCGCAGCACCCACGCGATCGCCATCTGCGCGAGCGTCTGGCCCCGGCGCTTGGCGATGTCGTTCAGCGCCCGCACCGTGGCCAGCTTCTCCTCGGTGAGCCCGTCCGAGCTGAGGAACGGGCTGGCGGACGCCGCCCGCGAGTCCTCGGGGACGCCGTTGAGGTACCGGTCGGTCAGCAGCCCCTGCGCCAGCGGCGAGAACACGATCGACCCGGCGCCGACCTCGTCCAGCACGTCCTGGAGGCCGTCCTCGATCCACCGGTTCACCATCGAGTACGACGGCTGGTGGATCAGCAGCGGCGTGCCCAGCTCGCGCAGCACCCGCGCGGCCTCGGCGGTCTGCTCCGGCGAGTAGTTCGAGATGCCGACGTAGAGCGCCTTGCCCTGCCGCACGGCCGAGTCGAGCGCGCCCATCGTCTCCTCGATCGGCGTCTCCGGGTCCGGCCGGTGCGAGTAGAAGACGTCCACGTAGTCCAGTCCCATGCGGCCCAGCGACTGGTCCAGCGAGGACAGCAGGTACTTGCGCGAGCCCCACTCGCCGTACGGGCCGGGCCACATGTCGTAGCCGGCCTTGGTGGAGATGACCAGCTCGTCGCGGTACGGGCGCAGGTCGCGCGCGAAGTGCCTGCCGAAGTTCGCCTCGGCCGAGCCGGGCGGCGGGCCGTAGTTGTTCGCCAGGTCGAAGTGCGTCACGCCGAGGTCGAACGCCCGGCGCAGCACGGCCCGCTGGACGTCCGTGGTGCGGTCGCCGTCGCCGAAGTTGTGCCACAGCCCGAGCGACACCGCGGGCAGCTTGAGCCCGCTGCGGCCGACTCGGCGGAAGGGCATGTCGTCGTAGCGCGTGTCCGCGGCGACGTGGGTCACGGTTCTCCTCAGGGGGTGGGTGCCGGGGCGCTGGTGCCCCGCTGGACGAGCGCGGCCGCGGGCGACCAGCGCTCGGCGACCGGTGTGCCGTCGATCAGCTCCAGCACGGACTCGGCGACCGAGGTCCCGAACTGGTGCACGTCGACGCTCATCGTGGTCAACGCGGGCGTGGCCAGCCTGCACAGCGTCGAGTCGTCCCAGGCGACGAGGCTCAGCTCGTCCGGGACGGCGACGCCGAACTCCTTGGCGGTGTTCAGGCCCGCCACGGCCATCACGTCGTTGTCGTAGAGGATCGCCGTCGGCCGCTGCTCCCGGCCGAGCAGCGCGGCGGTGAGCTTCGCGCCGGACTCCTCGGAGTAGTCGCCCTCCAGCACCACCGGCTCCACGCCCGCCGCGCTGCAGCCCGCGAGCAGCGCCGCGGTCCTGGCCCTGGTGTGCAGCAGCGACTCGGGGCCGCTGATCCGGGCGATCCGCCGGTGGCCGAGGTCGAGCAGGTGCGCGAGCGCCTCCTCCATCGCCCCGGCGTCGTCCGAGCGCACGGCGGGCATGTCCGTGCCCGCCGCGGGCTCGCCGACGACGATGGTCGGCAGGCCGATCTCGCGCAGCACGGCGGGCCTGGGGTCGTCGGCGGTGCGGTTGACCAGCAGCACGGCGTCCACCAGGTGGCGGGCGGCCCAGCGCCGGTACGCGGTGGTCTCGGCGTCGTGCGTGCCCACCACGTGCAGCAGCACGGACAGGCCGCGCTCGGTGAGCCGCTCCTCGATGCCCGCGATGAACTCCATGAAGAACGGCTCCGCGCCGAGCAGGCGGGCGGGGCGGGCGAGCACCAGCCCGACCGCGCCGACCGAGTCGGGGGCCGCCACTCAGGACCCGGCCGCGGGGGTGACGAGCCCGTTAGCGCAGCGCAGGACCAGCGGCCCGACCAGCGCGGACGGGTCGGCGAGCGCGGCCGTGCGGACCAGGAACGAGCGGGTCTCGCCCGCGAGCATCGGCACCAGCATCTCCTCGGCGACGGCGTCCGGGGCGGCCCGGTCCGCCAGCAGGGCGACGTCCCGCGCGAACGACGTGGCGCTCACGTCCACGCGGTAGCCGCCGGTCACGGCCTCGACCCGCGCGCTCAGCGGAGCGGGGTCGTAGGACAGGTCGCGGTCCTCGGCGAAGAGGTGGACGGCGCGCGCGTCGGCCGTGGTCGCCACCAGCACCTCCCCCTTCGGGTCGTTCGGGGTGACCAGTGGCTCGGTCAACTCGATCCGCGCGGCGGCACGGGCGGGCACCGCCACCGCGAGCGTAGTCGTCGCCAGCAGGTGCCCGTCGAAGGTCTGCCGCTCCAGCCGCAGCTCACCGGACCACTCCTCGTCGTGGTCGTTGACCGCGGTCAGCACGAGCCGCCCGAACCGCGGCTGGAACGTGAGCAGCCGGGGGGCGAACGCGTGCCGCAGCGCGTACCAGAGCGGCTTGAGGCGGTCGTCGCCGTCGACCGCCGCCCACGACGTGGACGGCCAGCAGTCGTTGAGCTGCCAGACCACCGCGCCCGCCGTGCGCGGCCACCACGACCGGAAGTGCTCCACGCCGAACGCCACCGCGCGGGCCTGGTTGAGCTGGGTCGCCCAGTGCCAGTCGGCGAAGTCCTCCGGCACGGGCAGGTGCGCGGCCAGTCCCCGGTCCAGCTTGCCGTTGCCGTCCTCGGCCTTCTGGTGCAGCAGGAACGTCGGGGACGTGGACGTGAGCGGCTCGTCGTGCACCCACTCGGTCAGGGTCGACCACGTCGGCGGCCCCTGGAAGCCGAACTCGGAGCAGAAGCGCGGCACGTGGTCGAGGTAGCGGGTGTAGTCGAGCCGGTTCCACACCTCCCACTCGTGCCGGGTGCCGTGGTCGGGGTCGTTCGGGTGCGCGTCACCGGGGCTGTACGGGCTGCCCGGCGAGTAGAACCGGGTCGGGTCCAGCTCGGCGACGATCGCGGGCAGCAGCTCCGAGTAGTACCCGAGCCCCCACGTGCGCCCGTCGAGCTGCTCGGCCCAGCCCCAGTCGGCGAAGCCCCACAGGTTCTCGTTGTTGCCGTTCCACAGCGCCAGCGACGGTCGCGCGACGAGCCGGGCGACGTTCTCCCGCGCCTCGGCCTCGACCTCGGCGCGCAGCGGCTCCTCCTCCGGGTAGGAGGCGCAGGCGAACGGGAAGTCCTGCCACACCAGCACACCGCGCTCGTCGCACACGTCGTAGAAGTCGTCGGTCTCGTAGATGCCGCCGCCCCACACCCGCAGCAGGTTCAGGTTCGCCCCCACGGCCTGGTCGACCCGCCGAGCCAGCCGCTCACGGGTGATCCGGGTGAGGAAGTGGTCGTCCGGAATCCAGTTCGCCCCCTTCACGAAGACCGGCTTCCCGTTGACCACGAACGTGAACGGCGTGCCGATGTCATCGGGCGTGGTGTCCACCGTGATCGTGCGGAACCCGATCCGGTGCTCACTCCCGTCGACGACCTCACCATCGGCCACCAGCGACACGGCCAGGTCGTACCGCCGCTGCCCGCCATACCCGACCGGCCACCACAACTCCACGTCCGGCACCACCACCGTCGCCACACCCGAGTCACCGTCAAGAACGACCCGCTCCGACCTCCCACCCACCGCGACCACCAGTTCCAGACCGGCCGCTACACCCCGCTCCACCTCGACGTGCACCTCGACCCGACCGGAACCATCACCATCCACGGTCACCAACGGCCGCACCGACGCGAACCGGGCACCGACCCACCGCTCCAACCGCACCGGCTTCCAGATCCCCGCGGTCTGGAGATCCGGCCCCCAGTCCCACCCGAACGAGCAGGCCATCTTGCGCACCATGTTGAACGGGTGCGGGTACGCGTGCTCCCGCCGCCCCAACTCGGCCTCGACCTTCTCCGCGTGCTCCAACGCCGACCCGAAGGCCACCACCAGCTCGTTCGCCCCGTCCCGCAGCACCGAGCGCACGTCGAACCGGTAACCCCGGTGCATGTTCCAGGTGGACCCGAGCACCACCCCGTTCAACTCCACGGACGCCACCGTGTCCAGCCCGTCGAACACCAGGTCCACCCGCTCGCCGTCACCAGGGGCAACGGCGTCGAACGTGAGCGCGTACCGCCACCCCGCCCGGTGCATCCAGACCAGGTCGGCCTCGGCGCGGTCGAGGTACGGGTCGGGGATCAACCCGGCGGCCAGCAGGTCCAGGTGGGTGCTACCGGGCACCGAGGCCCGCACGGTCCGCCCGGCGACGGCCGACGGCACGTCACCCGACACCGCGCTCAGGTGCCACCCGTCGTGCAAGGTCTGGTGGATCATGGGGTCCCCGCTCCACGAAGTGACTCGAAATCGTGTCGATTCTTACGTCGGCAACTAAAGTAAGTCAATGATGGGGCCCCGACGACCGACAGGGACGTAGCTCACCATGACCTCCGCTTCCAGTCCCGACCACGCCCACCTGCGCGCGGCAGGCGTGAGCCTCGCGCTAGACCTCTCCGGCGACACCCTGCCCAGGGTCCTGCACTGGGGCGCGGACCTGGGCGAGGACGCCGACTTCGGCGCACTCCGCACCACCCAGCTCCGCCAGCCGATCGGCAACTCCATCGCGGGCCACGTAGACGTGGCAGTCCTCCCAGAGCAGTCAGCGGGCTGGCTAGGGACCCCCGGCCTGGTCGGCAACCGCGCGGGCCGCGACTTCTCCACCAGGTTCCACGTCACCGAAACACATCTCACGCTCACCTCGGTCACCACCCAGGCCGAAGACCAGACCGCAGGCCTCACCCTGACCCTGACCATCGAACTGTCCCCAGCGGGCGTGGTCCGCCAACGAGCCGCCGTGACCAACACCGGCGACACCCCGTTCAGCGTCGACGCGGTGAACCTGACCCTCCCGGTCCCCCCAGCGGCCGTGGAACTGCTCGACTTCACCGGCCGCCACCTCCGCGAACGCACGCCACTGCGCACCGAGTTCACTCAAGGCCTGCGCATGCGCGAGAACCGCACCGGCCGCACCGGCTACGACACGGCGTACCTCCTCGCAGCGGGCACGAAATCCTTCGGCCACCGCTCCGGCGAGGTCTGGGCCGTCCACACGGCGTGGTCCGGCAACCACCGCACCTTCGCCGAACGAACCTTCCACGCGGTATCGCTGCTCGGCTCCGGCGAACTCCTCCTCTCCGGCGAACTCACCCTCACCACCAACGACACCTACACAACCCCGTGGCAGTACGGCTCCTACGGCCACGGCCTCGACGAACTCTCGGCCCGCTTCCACCAGGACCTGCGCGCCCGCCCATCCCACCCGTCCACCCCGCGCCCGGTGGTGGTGAACACCTGGGAGGCCGTCTACTTCGACCACGACCTCACCCGCCTCAAGGACCTGGCAGACGCCGCAGCGGCAGTAGGCGCGGAACGCTTCGTCCTGGACGACGGCTGGTTCGGCTCCCGCCGCGACGACCAGCGGGGCCTAGGAGACTGGCACGTCTCCGACGAGGTCTGGCCCACCGGCCTGACCCCCATCATCAACCACGTCAACGAACGAGGAATGCAGTTCGGCCTCTGGGTAGAACCAGAAATGATCAACGAGGACTCCGACCTGGCCAGGGCCCACCCGGACTGGATCATGTCGGCCACCAACGACCGACTCCCACCCCCCGCACGCAACCAACAGGTCCTGGACCTCGCCAACCCGGAAGCGTTCGCCCACATCGAGGAGCGCCTGGACACCCTCCTCACCACCAACAAGATCGCCTACCTCAAGTGGGACCACAACCGCGACCTCGTGGAAGCAGGCCACCGCCCCACCGGCCAAGCAGGCGTACACGGCCAAACCAATGCCCTCTACCGCCTCCTCGACACCTTGCGCGCCAAGCACCCCACGGTGGAAATCGAGTCCTGCTCCTCCGGCGGCGGCCGAGTGGACCTGGAAATCCTCCAACGCACCGACCGCGTCTGGGTCTCGGACTGCATCGACGCCTTGGAACGCCAGAACATCCAACGCTGGACCAACACCCTCATCCCGTTGGAGTTGATGGGCACCCACGTGGGCTCAGGCATCTCCCACACCACCCACCGCAAACACCCCTTGGACTTCCGCGCGGGCACAGCCCTGTTCGGCCACTTCGGCATCGAATGGGACCTCACAGCAGCGACAGAGGAAGACCGCACCCGCCTAGCAGAATGGGTAGCCCTCTACAAGGAAGTCCGAACCCTCCTCCACACAGGCACAGCAGTACACGCAGACCACCCAGACCCGGCGTACACGATCCACGGCGTAGTAGCACAAGACGGCACAGACGCCCTCTACGCCATCGTCGCCACCAACACCTCCGAGTACTACCCCACAGGCCCAGTACACCTCCCAGGTCTACACCCGGAAAAGACCTACCACCTGCGCCCCCAACCCCCAGGCGACATCCCAGACGGCAACGCGATCCGCTGGGGCGTACAACTCCCGTGGTGGACCCCAGAAGGCATCACCACCACAGGCAAAGCCATCACAGCAGCAGGCGTACAGGCCCCAGTCCTCTTCCCAGAACGCCTAGTCCTAATCCGCGCAACCGCCGTCTAGCCAGCCCTCACCAAACGGCCACACCCAACCACCCCCCACCAAACGGCCACACCCAACCACCGCCCAGCCTCACGAAAACGGGAGCACGCAACCAACCCACCGCCTGAGCACTCCCCTCCCTGCACCCCGATCCGAAGCGCCTTCGCACCCGTTTTGTCTTGTCAAGGCATCTTTCCCGCCTTGACAAGACAAAACGGGTGTTGAAATAATTGCGCGA
>NZ_JBHYHC010000071.1:0-46288 GCF_042738955.1 Umezawaea sp. NPDC059074 | reverse complement strand
CTCCCCCCCCGGGTGGGGGGTCGCGCCGGAACACCCCGTGCCCGTCCGCTCACCCCCCGGCGCGGCGCACGGCTGGGCCCCAGCCGCGCCCCTCGCGCCCCTTCGGACCACCCTCCCCGCCGCGAACGGCGAAGACCCCCTGTGCCGGTCCTCCGGGGACGGCACCTCCGTGAGGAGTGCCGTGCGACCACCGTGCCCGGAGGGGGTTGTCGCCGCGCCGAATCCGCGTTGAATCGCCTGCTCGACATCGGTAGACAGGAGTCGTGGCGGCCGAGAGCGGACAGGGCGCACCACCGGAGGTCGCGGTCGGTGTGCTGGGCAACCTGGAAGTCCACGTCGACGGCACGCCGGTGGCCATCGGGCACGCCCGGCGCAAGGCCGTGCTGGCGGTGCTGCTGGTCGAGGCCAACCGGGTGGTGCCCGCGGACCGGCTGATCGACCGGGTCTGGGGCGAGGAGCCGCCCTCGCGGGCGCGGTCGGTGCTGCGGACGTACCTGTCCAAGCTCCGCCACGCGCTGGACCGCACCGGGATCACCATCACGTGGCACGACACCGGCTACCTGCTGGCCGTCGACCCCAAGTGCGTGGACCTGCACCGCTTCCGCCGCCTGCTCTTCCAGGCCCGCGGCGCGGGCGGCCCGCGGGCCGCGCTGGCGTTGGCGGACGAGGCGCTGGCGCTGTGGCGTGGCGAGCCGCTGGCCGAGGTGGACACCGCGTGGGCGGAGGCGTTCCGCCACCAACTGCACCAGGAACGCGGTGCCGCCGCGGCCGACCGGATCGACTGGGCCTTGGCCTGCGGCAGGCACGGTGACGTGCTGCCCGAGTTGACCACGGGGGCCGCCGAGCACCCGCTGGACGAGCGCGCGGCCGGGCAGGTGGTGCTGGCGCTGTACCGGTCCGGCCGCCAGGCCGACGCGCTGGAGCACTACCAGCGCACCCGTCGGCTGCTGGGCGAGGAGTTGGGGGCCGATCCCGGCCCCGCGCTGCGGGAGCTGCACCACCGGGTCCTCACCGCCGATCCCGCGCTGGACCTCCCGCCCGCCGAACCGGTCCGCTCGGTGCCGCGCCAGTTGCCCGCGCCGCCCCCGTCGTTCGTCGGCCGAGGTGACGAACTCGACCGGCTCGACAGCGCGTTGGACGCCCCGGCCACGGTGGTCATCTCGGCCATCGCGGGCGCGGGCGGCATCGGCAAGACGTGGCTGGCGTTGCACTGGGCCCACCGCAACGCCCACCGGTTCCCCGACGGGCAGCTCTTCGTCGACCTGCACGGCTTCGGCCCCGACACCGAGCCCCTGGACCCCGCGACCGCCGTGCGCGGCTTCCTCGACGCCCTCGGCGCCGATCCCGGCGGCCTGCCCGCCGACCCCGACGCGCGGGCCGCTCGCTACCGGAGCCTGGTGGCGGGCAAGCGGATGCTGGTGGTGCTGGACAACGCGGCCACCTCCGAGCAGGTGCTGCCGCTGCTGCCCGGCAGCCCGACGTGCACGGTCCTGGTCACCGGCCGCGGCGCCCTGCCGTCCCTGATCGACCGGTACGGGGCCCGGCACCTGCACCTGGGCGTCCTCGCGCGGGACGAGGCGCGGGCGGTGCTGGTCGGACGGCTCGGCGCGGCGCGGACGGCCGCCGAACCCGACGTGGTGGACGAGCTGGTCGACCTGTGCTGGCGGTACCCGCTGGCGTTGTCGATCACGGCCCGCCGCATCGCCACCCACCCCCGCGTGCCGCTCGCCGAGTTCGCCGCCGACCTGCGTGAACTGGGCCTGGACGGGTTGGACGATGTCGACCCCGCGGCCAGCCTGCCCGCCGTGCTGTCCTGGTCGCTGCGCGCACTGACCGCCGAGCAGCGCACGGTGTTCGCCCTGCTGGGTGTCGTCCCCGGCCCCGACTTCGGCCTGCCCGCCGCGGCCTCGCTCACTGGACTGACCGAGGCGCGGACCCGCACGGCCCTGCGCGCCCTGGAGGACGCCTCACTGCTCGACCGGCAGGCCCACGGCCGGTACGCCATGCACGACCTGATCCGCGCCAGCGCCACCACCGCCGCCCGGCGTGACCTGACCGAGCGGGAACGGGAGGACGCGCTGCGCAGGCTGCTCGACTTCCACGCCCACACCGCCCGCGCCGCCGACCGGCTGCTGAACCCGCACCGCCAGCCCATCGACCTCGACCCGCCCGCACCCGGCGTCCACCTCCACCCGGTCGCGGACGTGCCCGCGGCGCTCGCCTGGTTCGACCGCGAGCACGCCTGCCTGCTCGCGGTCCACCGCGCCGCCGTCGCCCACGCGTGGCACCCCGCGGTCTGGAACCTGACTCGCGCGCTGGACAACTTCCACAGCCTGCGGGGCCACCACCACGACCGGCTCGCCACGTGGCGAGCCGCCGCCGAGGCCGCCGAGCACCTGCCGGACCCCACCGCGCGGGCCCACGCGAACCGCGTGCTCGGCTTCGTCCACGCCGACGTGGACCGCCACCAGGACGCCCTCGCGCACCTGGACCTCGCCCTGGTCCAAGCCGAGGGAGACCTCACCCACCAGGCGCACATCCACTTCGCGTTCGCGTCGGTCCGGGAACGCACGGGGGACGACCGCCGCGCCCTGGAACACGCCCGCCAAGCCCTGGACCTGTACCGCGACCTCGACCAGCCAGGAGCCGAGGCCGAAGCGCTCAACCTGGTGGCCTGGTACTCGGCGCGTCTCGGCGACCACGACACGGCTCGCGACCACTGCCGGGCCGCGCTGGCGCTGCACCGCAGCCACCTCCGCAGCCCGGACGGCGAGGCGAACACCCTGGACACCCTCGGCTACGTCGAACACCGCACCGGCCACCACGCGGAAGCGATCGTCCACTACCGCCACGCCCTGGCCCTCTACCGCGACCACGGCTACACCGAGCGCATCGCCCCGGCGTTGGAAGCACTCGCCGGCCCACACGCCGCCCTCGGCCACCACGAGGAAGCCCGCGCCGCGTGGCGCGAAGCACTGGACCTGTACCGGGAGCAGAACCGCACCACCGACGCGGACCGCGTCCACCGCCACCTCGCCGCCCTCGACCACGCGTGATCGTTCGAGGCGTCAGCCCTGGGCCGTCGAGTTCGGCGTCGAAGCCGGATACTGGAGACATCGTTGCCGGACTCGCTGCTGGACACCTACACCGCCGAACGCCACCCGATCGGCGCGTGGGTCCAGCGGTGGAGCATGGCGCAGACCGCGCTCACGATGGCACGGGGGCCGCGCGCGGAGCGCTGCACGGGGTGGTGTCCGACTCCTCGACACGCCGGACGGCGCGACCCACGTGGTGTCCATGATCAGCGGCGATTGGCAGCACTACCCGCTGCCCGGCGACCACCCGCTGATCGGCCGCCGCGTCCCCGACCTGCCCTTGGCCGACGGCACCACCCTGGTGGGGCACTTCCGCGACGGCCGGGCGGTCCTGCTCGACGTCGCCACCGGAGCCGCGGCGGCGGCCGAGGGGTGGAGCGACCGCGTCACGGTCGTGGCCGCGCCGCCGACCGCGTTCCCCGACCAGCCGATGGCCGCGCTGGTCCGCTCGGACGGCCACGTCGCCTGGTCGCGCTGGGCACGGTCGACGCCGACGCCCTCCGCGCCGTCCTGACGACCTGGCTCGGCCCACCCGCCTGAGCCCCGGTCGGTACGGTGGCGGGGCCGACTACGGAAGGGACCCGCCACCATGGCCGTCGCCGACGACCTCGACCGCGCCACCGACTCGCAGTGGGACTGGGTCGCCGAGCAGACCCGCAAGTACCTCGCCACCAACGGCGCCGAGGGGCACGAGTCCAACGGCGTCTTCACGCTCCTGCTCGCCACGACCGGGCGCAAGTCCGGCATCGCGCGCCGGACGTGCCTGATCTACGGCACCGAGGGCGAGGACTTCGTCGTCGTCGCCTCCAAGGGCGGCGACGACGAGCACCCCGAGTGGTTCAGGAACCTCGTGGCGGAGCCGAGCGTCGGCGTGCAGGTCCGCGACCGCCGGTTCACCGCGATCGCCAGGGTCGCGACCCCGGCCGAGCGCGCGACCCTCTGGCCCAGGATGGCGGCCATCTTCCCGTTGTACGACGAGTACGCGCGCAAGACGGACCGGGAGATCCCGGTCGTCCTGCTGTCGCCGCGGGACTGACCCCGCCGACTACCCCTCCGTGCGCGCCAACAGCCTGCGCTGGTCGGCGGCCTCCTCCTCCAGCGAGCCCGCCGTCGTGCGCTGGCTGTTCTCGAACAGCAGCGGGTGCGCGTCGCGGATGCCGTCGACCACCAGCTCGTACGGGAAGTCGTCGAAGCTGCCGTGCCAGTGGACGAACTCCATGTGCTTGCGGCCCTGCTCGTCGTACGGGTGGTAGACGCTGTCGGCCACGCCGTCGAAGTCCAGCGGCGCGATCTGGTACAGCCTGCACAGCATCTTGTTGAACACCGGCGTCGCGCGGATCCACCGGTCGTTCAGGTACACCTCGGTGAGGCAGTGGAAGCGGAACAGGTCGCCGCCGACGAGTTCCCGCAACCGGGGCGACGCCAGGTGGTTGCGCACGTCGCCGAGGACGATCCGGCTCGGCACCCCGGCCGCGCGGACGGCCGCCGCGTACACCAGCGACTTGTGGATGCAGAAGCCGAAGCCGCGGTCGATGATCGCGCTCGCCCGCATCCCCTGGCGGGACAGGTCGCTCTGGTACACCTCGTAGCGCAGGCCGTCGCGCACGGCGTAGAACAGGGCCACCGCGCGGGCGATGGGGTCGGACTCGTCGCCGACGGTGCGGTCCACGAGGTCGCGGACCTGCCGCGACTCGTGGTCCAGCAGGTCGGTCGGGGCGAGGGTCGTCTCGTCCACGTCACGCCTTTCTCTTGTCGAGGCCCAGCATCTTGGCGATCCGGTTGCGCTGGATGTCGGACGTGCCCGAGTAGATGACGCCGGGCACGGCGTTGCGCAGCTCCGCCTCCAAGCCGTACTCGGTGGTGTAGCCGTTGCCGCCGAACACCTCGATCGCGGCGAGCGCGGTGTCCACGTTGGCCTGGCTGGCGACCAGCTTGCTGGTCGCGATGTCCGTGGTGACGTTGTGGCCGCGTTCCATCCGCTCCGCGGTGTCGTACAGCCACTTGGCCGCCGTCTCGGTGGCCGTGCGCATGTCGACGATCCGGTTGGCCACCGACTGGAACGACCCGATCGGCGCGCCGAACTGGACCCTGGTCCGCGCGTAGTCGACGCACCGCTCCAGCCGGTGGCGCATCTGGCCGACGTTGACCACGAACGAGCAGAGGATCTCCCACTTCATCACGTGGTCCAGCACCAGGAACCCGCTGCCGACGCGCCCGACGACGTTGGTCGCGGGCACGACGCAGTCGTCCAGGAACACCTCGGCGAACGGGGAGGTGCGCAGCCCCATCTTCTCGATCGAGCCGCCGACCGTCAGGCCCGGCGTGGTGGTCTCGACCAGGAAGGCGGTCACCCCGAGCGGGCCGGCGTCGGGGTCGGTCCTGGCGTAGATGACGATCACGTCGGCCACCGGGCCGTTGCTCACGAACGTCTTGCTGCCGTTGAGCACCCAGTGGTCGCCGCGGCGGACGGCCGTGGTGCGCATGGTCAGCGCGTCCGACCCGCTGCCCGGTTCGCTGATCGCGTGCGCGCCGATCGTCGAGCCGTCGCACACGCCGGGGAGGTAGCGGTCCTTCAACGCACGAGAACCGAAGCGCTGCAACGGAACCCCCGCGCTGACCAGGTGCGTCGTGACGGAGAAGCAGAGGCCGCCGTCGTGGCACCGGCGGCCGAACTCCTCCAGCACGTACATCGTCGTGAGCAGGCTCTGGTCGAGTCCACCCCACTCGGTCCCGAACGGCAGGCCCAGCACGCCCGACCCGCGGACCAGCTTCCACGCGTCGCGGTCGAACGTGGCGGCGCGCTCCCGCTCGGGGCCGCCGACGTTGAGCGCGTCGCACCACTGCCGGACCCCGGCGCGCAGGTCCTGTTGGTCCTCGCTCCAGTCGAGCACGCTGACACCAACCGATCAGTAGTGGGAGAATTCCGGCTCGTCCAACGAGTGCCGCTCGTCGCCGTGCAGCGCCGGGCTGAACACGCACACCAGCCGCAGGTCCGCTTCCGGCGAGGCGATCAGGTAGTGCGCGTCGTTCTTGTCCAGCGCGTACAACGTGCCGGGCGTTAACGGGAAGCTGTTGCCCTCCAGGTCGACGACCTCGCCCGCGCCCTCGATGCAGTAGCAGGCCTCGAGGTGGTTGCGGTACTGGAGCCGGGACTTCGTCCCCGCGGTGACGATGGTGTCGGTGATCGAGTACCCCAGGCCGTCGCCGGCGAGCAGGAACCGACGGCTGAGGCCGTTGCCCCAGTCCACGACCTTCGCGTCGTCGATGGTGCGAACAATCATCGTGGTGAACCCCTTTTCTACTGCTGCGCGCCGGCGGTGCCGATGAACGCGTTGATGTCGTCGATGGTGCGGAAGTTGTCGGGGGACAGCTCGACGTCGTCGAGGCTGAGCTGGAACCGCGTGCCGAGCCAGTCGATGACCCTCAGCAGCGCCAGGCTGTCGATGACGCCGCCCGCGAACAGGTCGTAGTCCGCGGTGAGCTCGTCGACGCCGATGTCCGGCACGAACTCGTCCACGATGTAGCGGGTGATGACGGCCGTGTGGTCCACCTAGATCACCAGTTCCATGGTTGTGGTGATGTGCTTGCGATCCACCTTCCCGGTGGACGTGCGGGGGAGCGGGTCCTTCGAGACCCGCAGCGTCGACGGCACCGCGGCGGGCGGCAGCCGTTCGGCGCAGTGCTTGCGCAGCACCAGGCTGTTCACCGACCCGTCGGTGCGGACCACGACGTGCAGGAGGTTGCCCGCGCGCTGGTCCGGCACGACGACCGCGGCGGCCTCCAGGACGCCGGAGTGGTCGAGCAGCACCTGTTCGACCGCCAGCGTGTCGACCTGCTGGCCGCGGACCTTGACCCGGAAGTCGGTCCGCCCCTCCAGCAGCAGCGAGCCGTCCGCCGTGCGGCGCACGAGGTCGCCGGAGCGGAAGTAGCGCAGGTCGTCCGCGCCCTCCGGGTGGGCGGTGAACCGGTCCGGCGAGTCGAGGTAGCCGGGTGTCTGGAACGGCGTGGTGACCAGGAGTTCGCCGACGCCGGGGCCGTGCAGCACGGTTCCGTCCTCGCGCACCAGCAGGGCGCGCACCCCCGGCAGGGGAGTGCCGATCGGGATCTCGGTCAGGCCGGGCCGGAGTTCGTGGCTGAAGCTGTCGTTGGTCTCGGTGCAGCCGTAGACGTTGTCGACGCGGGCGTTGGGGAACAGCGCGCGTAGGGCGGGGAGCCTGTCGGGCCGGAACGCGTCGCCCGTGACGACGACCCGGTCCACCCCGTCGACCCGCGCGCCGGGGACGGCCGCGAGCAGCAGCTCGTAGAACAGCGGCACCGCTTGGACCACGTGCACGTCCTGGGACACCAGCAGGTCCAGCAGCGCGACGCCGTCCGTGGCGCGCTCGGGGTCGGCCAGCACGACGCAGCCGCCCGCGCGCAACGTGCCCCAGACCTCCAGCAGGCACAGGTCGAAGTTGAGCGGCGCGTAGTTCAGCACCCGTCTGCCGGGGCCGAGGTCGAACTCCTCGTCCGCCCACAGCGCGAACCGCTCGACGGCGACCGAGGTGAGCGGCACGATCTTCGGGACGCCGGTGGAACCCGATGTGGTCAACAGGAACGCGACCTCGTCGGCGTCGTCCGGCATCGCCTGGTCCGACGGGGCCGCGTGAACGTCCACGACGTGGGTGGTGAGCCGCGCGGCGTTGCTCGTGCCGTCCGCCGTGGCGGCGAGCACGGCCACGCAGCCCGCGCGGTCGTGCAACCCGCTCACCGTGTCCACGGGCAGGGTCGCGGCGGGCAGCAGCACCCGGCGGCCCGCCGCGAGGCAGCCCAGGACGAGCGCGACCGTCTCCGGCGTCTTCTCCGCCACCACGCTCACCGGTCCCGCCGGCAGTTGCGCCACGACCGCCGCCGCCGACCGCGTCATCGCCGCGAGCGCGCCGTACCCGACGGGCGCGCCGCGCCAGAGCATCGCGGGCGCCGAGGGGCTGGTCCTGGCGTGCTCCAGCAGCGCGGGCACGACCTGACTTCGCAAGGCCACCGTGTGGTCCACCTGTCCCAGAGGAATCGGCAGAATGCCGTCGACAAATTCGAAAATCGGATGAGAAGAGGGGGGCGGCGCTCGGAATCAATCGCAACGCCGTGTCCGAAACCCGATACAACACGAACCGCCGACGCACGGCAAGCCCCATTCGCTGGAACACAGAAATTCACTTCGATGACATTGATCGATTGCGCAAACCCGTAGTAGCCGAGTGCCTGGCAACATTAAATTCATACTGTTAATACGACTGTCGGTGACAGGATTCCGCCGTGTTCCCCGCCCAATGGCCCATACTTCCGCGGTTGCACCGTCTCAGGTCGCTCACCGTGGGTGACGCTGTTCGCCGCGATGTTTCGGCGTGGGTATGGCGCTCGACGCAACGTCTCGACCAGCGTCGACACTGCCCAGAGTGGGGCGTGGGGTAGTGTGGTGTGCGGGGCTCGTCGTACACGCTCCGTGGTTGGTCGATTCGCTGTCACGTGTGATGCTCACTCACTCGGCCGTCACCTGGTTGGACCTTGTCGGCCCCGAAACATGGTCTTAACGTCGCTGCGGTCGGGTCGATTATGGGCTGAAGGCGCGCCCACCGTACGGCGCAGCCTGCCCTCTTCGAGCCGCGGGATTATCCGCGTGCCACCACGACGACGTCTCGTGACGCGAATTATGGAGGTTTTTGATGGTCGACCGGATCAAGTACCTGCTTGACGAAGGCGACATCCCCACGACCTGGTACAACCTGGCCGCGGACCTGCCTCCGTTGCACCCGCCGATCAACCCGGCGACCGGCCGCCCCGTGACCAGGGACGAGATGGCCCACACGATGCCGGAGCCGATCATCCAGCAGGAGCTCAGCACCGAGCGCGAGTGGGAGATCCCCGAGCCCGTCCGCCAGATCTACGCGCAGTGGCGCCCGTCGCCGCTGTTCCGGGCGCGCAGGCTCGAAGCGCTGCTCGACACCCCCGCGCGCATCTACTACAAGTACGAGGGCGTCGCGCCGACCGGCAGCCACAAGCCCAACACGGCGGTCGCGCAGGTGTACTACAACAAGCAGGCGGGCAAGCGGGGTCTGGTCACCGAGACCGGCGCCGGCCAGTGGGGCAGCGCGGTCGCGCAGAGCGCGGCGATGTTCGACATGTCCGCCAAGGTGTACATGGTGAAGGTGAGCTTCCAGCAGAAGCCCTACCGGCGGTCGCTGATGGAGACGTTCGGCGCGGTCTGCGTGCCCAGCCCGAGCGTGGAGACCGCGGCGGGCCGCGCGGTGCTGGCGCTGCACCCGGATTCCCCCGGCAGCCTGGGCATCGCGACCTCGGAGGCGATCGAGGCGCACTCGACCGACGACTCCCTCGGGTACGTCCTCGGCAGCGCCGCGAACCACGTGCTGGGCCACCAGACCGTGATCGGCCAGGAGGCGTTGCGCCAGTTCGAACTGGCCGACGACTACCCGGACATCGTCGTCGGATGCGCGGGCGGTGGCAGCAACCTCGCGGGGCTGTCGTTCCCGTTCCTCGGCGCGAAGCTGCGCGGTGGCCAGGACGTCCGGGTGATCGCCGCCGAGCCCGCCGCCTGCCCGACCCTGACCAGGGGCACGATCGCCTACGACTACGCGGACTCCGCCGGTCTCACGCCCCTGTTCCGCATGCACACCCTCGGGCACGGGTTCGTCCCGCCGACCTTCCACGCGGGCGGCCTGCGCGCCCACGGCATGGGCCAGCTGGTCAGCCGCGTGGTCGAGGACGGGATCATGGAGGCGACCGCGGTCACGCAGAAGCGCTGCTTCGAGGCCGCCGTCCAGTTCGCGCGCTCCGAGGGCATCCTGCCCGCGCCCGAGTCGACGCACGCGATCCGCGTGGCGATCGACGAGGCGTTGCGCTGCAAGGAGGAGGGCCGCTCCAAGACCATCCTCTTCGGACTGTCCGGGCACGGTCACTTCGACCTCACGGCCTACGAGCGCTTCTTCGCGGGCGAGCTCGACGACACGATCCTCGACGACGAGACCGTCGAGCAGGCGCGGCAGTCGATCCCCGAGCAGGTGTGGGACCTGGCCAGGGCGGCGAAGTGACCGACGACGGCTGGGGTTGGCGGGCCCGCATCGGGATCCTCGTCATCCACAAGGATCCCGTCCCCGAGGCGGAGATCCAGGCGATGGCGCCACCCGGCGTCGCCGTGTACGCGGCCCGGTTCGAGAGCCCGCGCAAACCGGGCTCGGACTTCCAGGGCGACCACGCCGCCGCGCTCGCGGACTCCCCGGACATCGCGCGGGGGCTGGAGCACCTCGGCCAGCTGCGGCTGGACGTCATCTGCCTGTGTTTCGGGTCGAGCAGCTTCCTCGCCGGGGCGGGGTTCGACGAGCGGTTCTGCGAGCAGGCCACCCTCCGGGCGGGCGGCACGCCGGTCACGACCGCCCCGCTCGCGATGCTCGACGCGATGCGCGCGCTGGGCATCTCCCGGCCCCACCTGGTGAGCCCGCCGTGGTTCACCGCGACCAGCTACGCGGCGGCCGAGAAGTACTTCGCGGACACGGGTCACCCGTTCGCCGGGCAGATGCGGTTCGACCTCGGTGCGGGCTGGCGCGACCGCGACACCTACGAGATCTGGGACCTCGGCGGGCAGTGGGACGTGCGCCCGGAGGAGGTGTACCGGCAGGCGCGGGATTCCCTGCCCGCGCACGCCGACGGCATACTCGTGCCGGGAAGCGGCTTCCGCAGTCTGGAAGCCGTCGAACCGCTGGAGAGGGACCTGGGGGTCCCGGTCGTCACCTCCAACCAGGCCTGCCTGTGGCAGTGCCTGCGGCTGGCGGGGGTGCACGACCCGGACCTCGGGGTCGGCCGGCTGTTCACCCGTTCACTGTCACCGACGGCTGGTTAGGACGACATGCCCACGATCTCGACACTGCTCTTATTCGCCGCCGCCACGATGGCGCTGCTGGTGGTCCCCGGACCTGCCGTGGTGTACATCGTCACCAGAACGGTCGCGCAGGGCCGGGCCGCGGGACTGCTGTCCGTGCTCGGCGTCCACGTCGGGTCCATCTTCTACGTGCTGCTGACGGCGTTCGGGATGTCCGCGCTGCTGCTGGCGTCGGCTACGGCGTTCCAGATCGTGAAGTGGGTCGGCGTGGCCTACCTGGTGTGGCTGGGCGTGCAGAAGCTGTGGCTCCAGAAGACCGACGACGGCTCGGTCGCCGAGCCGCCGCCCATGTCGAACGCCCGCATCTTCGGCCAGGGCGTGCTGGTCAACATCCTCAACCCGAAGACGCTGGTCTTCTTCGTGGCGTTCCTCCCGCAGTTCGTCGACCCGGCCCGCGGCTCGGTCGCGGTGCAACTGCTGCTGTTCGGCATCGGGTTCATCGTGCTCGGCATCCTGAGCGACGGCACGTACGCGCTGCTGGCGAGCGTGCTGGCGGGCCGCATCCGCAAGACGCCGAAGGCGCGCCGCCGCCTCGACCTGTCCAGCGGCGTGGTCTACCTGCTGCTCGGCGCGGTCGCGGCGTCGATCAGCCGGGCCTGACGGGCCCCGACCTCCCCCTCGCCCCGGCCGGGCTCGTTCCCGGCCGGGGCTTCGTCGTTCCGAACCCTTCCCGAACCGGCGTTTTAGTCCGCATCGGACGGAATATCCGGTTCCCCGCACCGCCTGGCGATGCTCGTGCCGACACGATGGAGTGATCATCTCCGCCGCGTCGGCGAGCCGTCGGGTCGCGGCCTCGGCCGGTGATGTCCAGTGCTGCCGCACAGGGACCGGGCGCGGCCCGCGTCCGGGGCGGAGAAGGGACTGGCAGGCGTGGACGACCACACAACCGTGCTCATCGTGGGCGCGGGGCCGTCGGGACTGGTGCTCGGCAACCTCTTGCGCGGCGCGGGCGTCGAGACACTCGTCGTCGAGCGGGCGCAGAGGGAGCAGGTCCTCACCAGAGCGAGAGCCGGGTTCCTCGGGCCCCACAGCGCGAGAGTCCTGGCCGAGCACGGGCTCGGCGCGGGGATGCTCCACAGAGGACGAACACACGGGGTGTGCGCGTTCCGGGGAGGCGACGGCGAGTTCGAGGTGGACTACTCCCGGCGGGGCCGGGGTGAGGCGCACACGGTCTACCCGCAGCAGGACCTGGTCTCCGACCTGATCGAGGAGTACCTGGACCGGGGTGGCGACCTGAGGTTCGGTGTCACGGTCACCGACGTCGACGCGCGAACGGCCACGATCGGCTACCGCGACGCGACCGGCACGGGCCGGGCGAGAGGCCGGTTCCTCGCCGGGTGCGACGGGAGCAACGGCGTGACCCGGCACGCGCTGCCGGAGTCGGTGACCAGGCACCGGCAGGACCACGGCGTGGCCTGGCTGGCGGTGCTCGCCGAAGCCCCGCAGAGCATGGCGGCGGTCACCTACGCCCTGCACGACGACGGGTTCGCGGGCCACATGGCGCGCAGCCCCGACGTGACGCGCTACTACCTCCAGGTCCCGCCCGACGACGACCCGGAAGCCTGGACCGACGACCGGATCTGGGCCGCGCTGGACGTCCGGATGCGCACCGCGGAGTTCGGCCCGCTGCGGCGGGGCCGGATCACCGAACGCCGGATCGTGCACCTGCGCTCCGAGGTCGTCGACCCCATCCAGCACGACCGGCTGTTCCTCGTCGGCGACGCGGCCAGCGCGATCAGCCCGTCGGCGGCCAAGGGCGCCAACCTGGCGATCATGGAGGCCGAACTGCTGGCCCGCGCGCTCGTCGCCGCGCTGCACCACGACGACCACACCGCGCTCGCCGCGTACTCGAGCACCTGCCTGCCGCGCATCTGGCGGGCGCAGGAGTTCTCCCGCTGGATGATCGACCTCCTGCACGGCCCGACCGACGGCTCCGCCGACTTCCAGCGCGGCCTGCGCCACGCGCGGCTCGACAGCCTGCGCGATTCCGACGCCCACCAGCACTTCTTCGCCGAGCACTACGTCGGCATCTGACCAAACGGGGACACACCACCATGATCTCGACAACAACACCCGCGCTCGCGACAGCCGACCTCGCCCGCGTCACCGCGGCGATCGCCCTGCTCGGTGCCACCGACACCGCGTCCGCGCTCGCCGCAGCCCTGCCTTCGCTGGACGAGGACCACCGCACCGCCCTGGCAGGGCACGTCACCCTGGACCACGTCGCACTGCTGATCTTCCCCGAGACCCTCGACGGACTGGCCGAAGAGCTGACGGCGCAAGGCTTCCCGGTCGGCCCGGCGACGCCGAGCGTGGTCGTCCGCGAACGGCTGAGCAGCCGCTACGGCGTGCCGTCCGACGACCTCGACGTGCGCATCCTGCGCGTCCCGGTCACCGACCGCACGGGTCTGCCGCGCGAGGTGGAGCTGTTCGCGATGGCGACGCCGCCGGAACTGGCGCACATCGCCGAGGACGAACGCCGCACCGGTCGCGAGAGCCACTTCGCGGTGACCGTCCGGCGGCCCGATCCCGTGGTGCTGCGGGGACTCCGCGCGAGCATCGCCACCGCGATGCGCCCGGACGGCGGCGGCTACAACGGCCACGAGGACTCCACAGTCCTCTACTTCCGCGACGCGCACGGGGCCGCCCCGTCGTTCCGCAGGCTGGAACTGGTCTGCGCCGGCCGGTTCCCCCGGCTGCTCGCCACCCACCAGCGCGAGTCGTGCGCCGGCACCGAACTGCTGCGCCTGCTGACCGGCGCGTGGGCGACGCGGGCCGTCGCGACCGCCGCCGAACTGCGGCTGTTCGACCACCTGGAGACGCTGGACGACGTGTCGGACCTCGCCGCCGCCACCGGCGCCGACCGGCCGAGCCTGGTCCGGCTCCTGCGCTACCTGACAGCCCTCGGCGTCGTGCGCACGGCGGGCCCGCGCCACGGCCTCACCGAACTCGGCGCGCTGCTGCGCTCCGACCAGCCGGGCTCGATGCGCCCGCTGGCGCTGATGTACGGCGGCCCGTTCTACCGGTCGTTCGGCGCGTTGACCGACTCCGTCCGCGACGGCGAGGAGTCCTACGCGAAGGTCTTCGGCTCCCACCACTTCGAGCACCTGGCCGCCGACCCGGACCTGGCCGAGCTGTTCCACCGGTCGATGGCGTCCAGCAACGCGGTGTTCGCCGGTGTGCCCAGGGTTTTCGACTTCTCCACCGCGCGCACGGTCGTCGACGTGGCGGGCGGCAACGGTGAGCTGCTGTCCCGCGTCCTGCACGCCAACCCCGCGCTGCACGGCGTGCTGATGGACCGCCCGCACGCGTTGACCGCGGCACGGGAGCGGCTGGCCGACGTCGCCGACCGCGTCACCCTCGTCCCCGGCGACTTCACCGAGTCCGTTCCCGGCTTCGGAGACGTCTACCTGCTCTCGCGCGTGCTGCACGACTGGGACGACGACCGGTGCCGAACGATTCTCGCCGCGTGCGCGCGGTCGATGCCCGACCACGCGGAACTGCTGGTGGTCGAACGCCTGCTGCCCGCGTCGGGCGGGGCGGACGACCTGTCGATCCCGTGGGACGTCCACATGCTCTGCAACACCGGCGGCCGCGAGCGGACCGCGTCGGAGTACCGGGCGTTGCTCGCCGACGCCGGTTTCGAGGTCGTGGACACCCACCCGCTGCCGCTGGACGCGCACCTGGTGCGCGCCCGGCGGCACGGCTCACGGTGACGGGACGCGGCGGGCGCGGAGGAAACCCCAGCCCACCAGGAGCGCCGCCACGACCGTGAGCGCGAGACCCGCCAGGGTGACGCCCTGGCGGAACTCCGCGGTCTGCGCGGCCGTCCAGGTCGCCGTGGCCACCTCGCCGGTGAACAGCGCCGCGAGGATGGTCCCGGCGACCGCGACGCCGAGGCCGGTGGCGACCTCGCCCGCCGTGTCCACCAGCGCGGCTCCGACGGTGGTCCGGCCCGTGGGCAGGCCGCGCATCACATTGGTGCCCGCGACGACCCCGACGACGCGCATGCCCGCCGCGACGAGCACCAGGGCGAGCGCGATCCACGGGTAGCCGAGGCGGCCCAGCAGCCCGTAGACGGCCAGCCCGCACACGACCGCCCCGGCGCTCAGCCAGGCGGCCTTGTCGAGACCGACGCGGGTGACCAGCGGGCCGATGAGGGCGCCGCCGCCGATGAGCACGACGACCTGCGGCAGCATCCCCAGCGCGGCCTGGCCGGGCGTCCAGCCCAGGTCGAGCTGGAGTTGCAGGGTCACGAGGTAGCCCAGTCCCGCGGTCGCCAGGCTCGCGGCGGCCTTGAACGCCAGGCCGCTCGACACGAGCGGCCTGGCCACGAGGGCGAGGTCGAGCAGCGGGTGGCGGGCCGTGCGCTGGCGAACCACGAACAGCACGGCCACCACGACGGCGGCGGCCACGGTCAGCCAGGGGAGCGGCGAACCCGCGCCCCCGTCGACGAACAGCGTCGGCGTGACCAGGGCGAGCACGATCGCGGCCGTGCCCAGCACAGCGCCGACGGCGTCCACCGGGTCGCGGTGCAACTCGTCCGCCCGGTCCGCGGGGATGCCGCGGCGGATGCCGAGGAACGCGAGCGCGGCGACCGGCACGTTCACCAGCAGCAGCACCTGCCACGGGGCGAACGCCAGCACGAACCCGCCCGCCACGGGCCCGACCGCGAGGCCCACCAGGCCCACGGTCGAGATCAGCGCCGTCGCCCGGACGCGCAGCCCGTCGTCGTCGAACAGACGGAACGCCAGTGCGAGGGAGCCCGGTGTCGTCATCGCCGCCGCGACGCCCATGGCCGCGCGGACGGCGATGAGCTGCTCGACCGTGGTGACGAACGCGGTCGCCAGGCTGGCCGCGGCCAGCAGCGCGAGACCGACCAGCATGACCTTGCGGCGGCCCACCCGGTCCGCCAGCGCGGCGAGGGCCAGCATCAGCCCGCCGAACACGACGGCGTACACGCCGGTGACCCATTGGAGCGCGGTCGTCGACGCCGACAGCTCACGGCCGATGCTGGGCAGGGCGACGGTGAGGATGGAGTTGTCGAGCATCTCGAACAGGAACACCGCCGACAGCCCGGCGAGCGCCACGCGCGCTTCGCGGAGGGATCGCGGTGGGAGGGGGATCGGGGTGTCGACACCCGAGCGGCGAACGTCCACAGCACACTCCTTCGTGGTGAAGAAGTGGCGGATCGGTCGATACCGCGTGTGCGCGCATGGCCTTGACCACGCGTTTTTACTTCCAGTGCCCCGATCGTACCTCGTGGTCCACCGGCGGGCCCGGTGGGTGCGGGCGGGGAGCTAGGCTCGGGCCGTGATGATCATCGCTTCGGGATCGGCGAGGTAGCGGCGTGGACCTGGGACTGGCCGGGAGGACGGCGCTGGTCACCGGCGCGAGCCGGGGCATCGGCCGCGCGGTCGCCGAGCTGCTGCTCGCCGAGGGCGCGCGGGTCGTGGCGATCGGCCGCGACGAGGAACGCTTGAAGGAGTTGGCCGCCGAGCACGACGGGAGTGCGCTGGCGTGGGCCGCGTGCGACCTGCGGACCGACAAGGGGTGTGCCGCGGCCGTCCAGGCGGCGGCGGACGCGTTCGGCGGCGTGGACGTCCTGGTGAACTGCGCGGGCGCGGCGGGGATGGCCAACGTCCTCGAGGTCAGCCGGGCCGAGATCGAGGACGCGCTGGCACTCAAGTTCCACGGCTACCTGCGCCTCGCGCAGCTGGTCGCCCCGCACATGAAGGCCAAGGGCTGGGGCCGGATCGTCAACGTCTCCGGCGGCGCGGGCACCAGTCCCACGGCCGACAACCTGCCGACCAGCCTGGCGAACATCACCGTCCACAACGCCACCCGCGCGCTGAGCGACGAGCTCGCCCCGCACGGCGTCCTGGTCAACCTCGTGAGCCCCGGCCTCACCCTGACCGACCGGGCCCGCACGCTGTTCGCCGCGCGCTCGGAGCAGGTCGGCGTCCCCGCCGACGAGCTGATCGCGCAGGCCGGGGCGTCCCTGCCCGCGGGTCGGGTCGCGACCCCCGAGGACGTCGCCCGCGCGGTCGCGTTCCTCGCCTCGGACGCGTGCGGCTACGTGTTCGGCTCGGTCCTGTACATGGACGGCGGAGCCCGCCGGGCCACTCCGTAGCCCACGCGGGTCATCCGCCTTCGATCACACCCCGGTCGCGGGGCGCGTCGACGACCTGAGGTGTCGAGGCACTGCCTTCCAGCTGGTCCAGCTGGGCCACGACGTGGGTCAGCCGCTCGGCGAGCCGGGGGATCGTGCTGGGCGGGAGGTAGCTGTCGGCCCCGGCGTCCAGGAGACGGCGGACGGGGCCCTGGTAGCTGATCCCGAACTCCTCGTCCTCCAGTTCCGTGACGACCACCCGCGCCTTCGGGAACAGCGATCGCAGGCCGCCGATGAGCTGCGGGCTCACCGGTGGGGTCAGCAGCACGTCGGCGCTCTTGGGCGCGGCGTTCATGTCCAGCACGATGTAGTCGGGACCCAGCCGGGTGGACAGCGACGCCCGCGCCGACGACGACAGCTTCATGGCCGTGGCCACGACCTTCACGTCCTCGGGGATCGCCGACGGCAGCTCGACGGGCTCGGCGTGCGCCGCGTCGGACAGGCCGGAGATCGAGGCGATGGGCTCGCCGTCGCGGGTGACCACCAGGTTCTCGCCGGGGCCGAGGGCGTCGATGAGCGCCACGAGGTCCGCGGGCAGGCGGTCCGCGTCGACCCGGTCGCCGTCCATCAGCCGCGGGAGGTCGACGGGACGGCGGCGGCTCGGGGACTCGTCACGGAACCGATCTTGCCACGGTGGTCGGGGTCAGAGTCGTTTGGCGGTGCGGAAGGTCCGCGCGTACCCGCCCGTGCCGTCGAGGGTCGACGCGCCGCCGTCGTCGCCGAAGGTCGGGCCGTCGGCGCTCTTGCGGCTGGCCAGGACCCGGCGGTGGCCCTCGTCGTCGATGCCCAGGTAGATGCCGACCTGCGAGACCCGCGCCGACGTGGCGGTGAAGAACAGCAGGTCTCCCGGTTGCAGCCGGGAGTAGTCCCTGGTGTCCGGGCCGACGCGGGTGCCGGGCCCGGTCTCCGCCATCGCCGTGGCGCTGCGGGGGAGTCCGCCTCCCGCGCCGTCGTCACCGCGCAGCGGGTAGCCGGTGCGGTAACCGAAGACCATGCGCACCAGGCCCGCGCTGTCGAGCGGCCCCTTTTCGACACCCAGGTAGCGGTCCACGTCGGCGTCCTCGGCGAACGCGGCGTCGCCCGCGACGCGGAGCCCCGCGCCATTTCGCACGGGTGGCGCGCCGTCGACGTACTGCATCGCCACGGCCAGCACGTCCGGTGTGGTGTCGCCCGCCGCGCCGGTCAGCCACGGGTCGAACCAGTCCTCCCGTTCGGCTCCCGCCATCCACGGCCGAGGTGCGAGCCGGACCCACGCCGTGCTCGTCACCGTGGCACGGGTGTGCTTCGGTTCGCCGAAGGTGCGCGCGGGACCGGTCAGCACGACCGTGCGGGAGCCGTCGGTCAGCGTCGCCACCACCGCACCGGTGGACGTCGTGACCACCGTCCTGGGCGGATCGGTGAGCCGCTCGAACCGGTTGCCGCCCCCGTCCCGGCTCGCGCCCGAGGTCGCCACGACCGCGGCGACCGCCGTCTCGTCCCGCTCCCGCCCCGCGTAGTGCACCGAAGCCGTGCCGGACACCGCGATCACCACGGCCAGCACCAGCCACCGCACCGTCGTCGCCCCCATCTCGTCACACCGCCGGGACGAGGCCGACGAGGACACCGCTGACGAGCACGGTGTAGCTGACCAGGCTCACGCCGCCGGTCGCCAGCAGCGTCGGACCGGGCGGCTGCCGCACGAGCTGGTACGCGATCAGCCCCGGCACCACGAACCCGAGTGTCTGGTGGACGAACAGCAGCGGGAAGTCGGCCTGCACGAACACCACCAGTGACACCTGGAGCACCACGCCGAGCAGCACCACCGCCGCGAACAGCCGCTTGCCGTAGAGGATCACCATGCGCTGCAACGCTTTCGTGCCCGCGTAGGTCAGCGCGGTCATCAGCACGATGATCGCGGCTCTGCGGTAGTCCTCCACGAGCGTCAACGCCAGCCAGCCGGGCGTGATCATGCCGCCGGGGGACAGGTTGGTCGCCAGGTAGCAGCCGAGCGACAGCAGCAGGCCGATCGCGAGACCGATGGTCGCGATCTCCGGCGCCAGTTCCGCGGTGGTCATCCGTGCCCCTCCATCGTCGCGACCGGCAGCTTCGCCAGTTCCTCGATCAGCAGTTCGCCCTGGCCGTGGATGTTGCCGACGGCGACCAGGGACCAGTCGTCGCCGTCCTGCCCGGCGAGCAGGTCTCGCACGAGATCCGGTGCGGACCGGTGGCCGCCGAGGTCGACCACGCGGTCCTGCCAGGCCGCCGGGATCGCCGCCCGCGCGCTGCGGGTGGGCTCGCCGATGAGCACCACGCGCCGGGGTGCGATCCGCGGCACCAGCGCCCCCATCTGGCCGTTGCGCTCGACCCGGTCCGGGCGGCAGTTGACCACCACGTCCAGCGGGTCGCCGATGGCGCCCTGCGCGCGCAGCCGGTCGATGTTCATCAACGTCGACTCGGGGTCGTTGGCGGCGAACACGTTCGCGAACCGCAGCCCGCCCCCGCCGACGCGGTAGTGGTGCACGCGCAGCACGCCGGGATCGGGCGGGGCCGCCCACATCCCCTCCAGCGCGGCCCCGCGCGGCACGTCGAGCAGGTCGGCGACGGCCAGCGCGATGGCCACGTTCTCCTTGAACGTGATCCAGTCGAACCCGCTCATCTCGGCGTCGGTCACCGACTCCGGGTCGACCACCACCAGCGCGCAGTCCCGCTTCGCGGCCTCGGCGCGCAGGATCTCCAGCCGGTCGCGCTCGGCGGTCACGCACACCCCGCCCACCGGCATCGACCGGCAGAGCGAGCGCGCGACGTCGTCGAGCGTCGGCCCCATCTCCGCCAGGTGGTCCTCGCGGACGTTGCACAGCACGCCGATGGTGGAGCGGATCAGCTTGCGCTGGTTGACCTCCTGCAACTCCGGCAGGACGGCCATGCACTCGATCACCAGCGCGCCGGGCCGGTAGGCGGCGGCACGGCGGACGATGCCGAGCTGCTCGACGACGTTGGCGATGCCGAACTTGCGGTACACCGGCTCCTCGCCGCCGTCGGGGTGGATGAACCTGGCCGCGGTCCCGGTGGTCTTCGCCGCCGTGACCACCCCGCCGCCGCGCAGGGCCCCGGCGCACAGGCGGGTGATGGAGCTCTTGCCGCGGATGCCGTTGACCAGCACCCGGTGCGGGATGGCGTGCAGGCGGGCGTAGTGGCGGCGCTGTTCGAGGATCCCGCCCAGCAGCAGCGATCCCGTGCCCAGCAGCAGGACGCAGTAGAGGAAGGTCATTTCGCCACCTGCTCGGCCAGGGGAGCGGTGATCCGGTCGAGCGCGAGCGCCGGTCTGGGCGGGAGGGTCGGGACGGCCGCCAGCTCCCGTCCGCACAGCTCCACACAGGACGCGACAGTGCCGATCTCGTCCTGCCGCTGCGGATGTCCGTCACCGGCCCGCGAGCCCGCCGCGACCAGTTCCGCGGCCTCGGCGACCCGGCGCAGCGGCCGCACGACCACCAGTTCGTGCCAGCCGCCCAGCAGGAGCGCGAGCACGGCGACGACCAGGGCCGCGGCCCGTGCCCCGTCGCGCACGGAGTTGTTCGCCCCTACCGGGTCCTCGGCCACGACGACCCAGCCCAGCGCGGCCGCGGCACCGGTGCGGGCGACCGCTCGGGCCGTGACCAGCGTGACGCCATCGACGCGGCCGGGGGAGTGGCCGTCGCGCACCTCGGCCGTCGCGGCGCGCAGGGCGTCGTCGTGGAGCCGGTCGAACGCGAGGTAGCCGCGGGTGTCGACGATCGTGCGGTCACCGGCGTCGACCACGCGCACCCTGGCGCCCGCGGGTTGCAGCGGCGCGACCAGGCGGGTGATGTCGAGTTCGCCGACGAGCGTCCGGCCTCCGGACAGGCCCGCGTAGGCGTACACGACGGGCACGCGGCCACTGGTGTTGTGCTGGTGCAGACCCGAGCCGTCCGTCGGGAGAACGCCGTCGCGCAAGGGTTTCCGGCCACCGCGCTGGTGCACCGCGCCGTCGCGGGAGGTGGTGTAGACGCTGCGGAACGCCGAGTCGGCGGCCAGTTGGTCCACCAGCGGTTGGAGTTGGTCCGGTGGCGTGCCCCCGGCGAGGCGGGCCGCCGCCCGCAGTTCCGCCAGGCTGCCCGCGACACCGGACCGGAGCGCGTCGGCGGAGCGGTCCAGCCGCAGGCCCTGCTCGGCGACGAGGGCGGCCGGGACGTCGGAGCGCTGCTCGCCGAGGGTGAGCAGGACCGCGCCGGACCAGAGCAGCAGCCCCGCGGTCACCAGCCCGACCAGCACCCGCGCGGGCACGGTCCGGTGTCGGGAGGGGGAGGGGGTGTCGGGGTCGCCGCGCAGCCGTCGACGGCAGCGTTCCAGCGCCACGGCCGTCCGGCGCGCTTCGGCGAGCCGGGGCGAGCGCACCGGGGCGTCGCGGTCACCGGAGGCGACGGCGAGCGCGTCGGCCCGCAGCCGCCGGATCGGCGCGACCAGGCCGCGGCGCAGCAGGAGCGTGCCCGCGACGGCGAGCGCCAGCAGGGCGCCCGCCGGAACCAGACCGGGCCACCGGGCGGGCGCGGCGTCGGCGGGCAACCAGGTCGCGGTGACCACGGCGAGCCCGAGACCGCCGTCGGCCGCCCCGGTGCTGACCGGCGCGTAGGCGATGACCGGCACGACCGGTCGCGGTCCCCTGGTGGTGGCTCCGGTCAGCACGCCGGAGCCCGTCGGGGCGGTCGACGCGGCGGTGCGGAGCAGGTCGCCCACGTCGGTGGGGATCTCCGAGCCGACGTCGCCGAGGACCGTCCCGTCGGCCGACACGAGTCGGACGAACTGGTCGGACGGTGGCACCGCCAAGCGCAGCGCGGTGGTCACCACGAGGGCCTGACCAGCGCGGACGCCGGTCAGCGGCACCGCGCTCAGCACCAGGGGCACGTCACCGGACCGCGCGACCGGACGCACGGTGAGGCGGCCGAGGCCGACTCCCGCCAGCGCGTCCAGCGGGACGGGTTCGCCGCGGGCGGCCAGCAGCGCGCGGGAACCGGCGTCGATCAGCGCCGTTCCGCGCCACGACGGGTAGACGGTGCTCAGCGCGGTGAGCAGCCTGCCGGTGTCGGGGTCGTCGAGCGCGTGCGAGCCCGCCGCGATCCGGAGGTCGTGGGCGGTGGACGTGGCCGAGGCGGCGACCGTCTTGGCGAGCGCCTCGGCGTCGTGGCGACGGGCGGCGGCGACGCCCGCGGGGGAGTCGCCGCCGTGGACCGCGAGCGGGCTCCCGGCGCCGAGGGCGAGCGCGCAGAAGCAGGCGACCAGGACCAGGAGCACGAACCCGATGGCCGAGGGGACGCCCACGCCGCGGGGGAAACCGGCTTCCGGCAGTCTTTCCTGGAGTCGGTCCGACGGCCGCCGGGTCGACGGCGGGGTGGACTCGGGAGTCGACGACGATGTCGCGCCGCGAGTGCGCATGCACGCTCCTAGATCGGATCGGACCGGCTGATCCCCGAGCGGCGGCGGCACCACGGGTAATTAGTTAGGAAAGTTTCCTTCCTATCTCGGCTCAGGATGGTCCGGCCCGGACGAGCTGTCAAGACCCACCCGTTCGGCCCAGCGGTGACCACGGAGTTCACGGATGTGAAGCGGCGCAAGGGATTCCGTGTACCCTCCGGACCGGTGAGCTGCGAGAAGGCTGTGCGGTCCGTCCTCGCCCTGCTGGTCGTGCTGTGCGCGGTGGTGGCGTGCGGTGCCCTGGACGACGATCCCGGAAAACGTTTTCCGGATCCGAACTCGCCCGCCGTCCGCATCGCGGACTTCACCGCCGGGCTGGCCGCGGACCAGCCCTACCGGCCACCGGACGCCGCCGAACGGGCCGCGGCGGCCCGCGGTTTCGCCGACGCGGTGTCCCGGACCGGGCCCGCGAACCCCGACCTGGCGGGGCTGGGGTTCACGGCCGTGGACCTCGTCGACCCGGAGACCGGCAGGCCGTACACGGCGATCCGGAGCGAACCGGGCACCAATCGGGCGTGGGGGCTCTACCTCGTCGACCGCTCGGCACCGCCCTCGCTCGCCGTCGAGGTCCCCCATCCCGCGTTCGACCTGAAGACGGAGCTGGTGGGCCTGGACCTGTTCCGCCGCACGCCGGGGGCGGTGCTGATGATCGCGGGCGCGCACCGGCGGGCGGGCGGCGGCCGGGCCGACGTCGCCCACGAGGTCGACTCGGTGTTCCACGTCGTGGCGGCGGACCTGGTCGGGCGCGGGCTGGCACAGGTGCAGGTCCACGGTTTCGACGACGGGTCCGCGCCGGGGTACGACGTCGTGCTGTCGGCCGGATCGGGCGTCGCCGGTGACGCGGCGACCAGGGTCGGTGAGGGCTTCGGGCGAGCGGGTCTGGCCATCTGCCTGGCGTGGGAGCAGGTCTGCGCGGGGCTGGAGGGGGAGAAGAACGTCCAAGGTCAACTCGCCAAGACCGCGGGCACGGTCTTCCTCCACGTCGAGCTGAGCCGCACCGTGCGCGACAGCGCCGACTCCCGCGCTCTCGTCGCGAAGGCGTTGGCGGACGCCAAGATCGCTTCGCCTTGAGCGGTGATCGGTCCACAGTGGAGGAAGGAAGGTTGTTGTTAGAAAGTACTTAGCGCGGTCGGCCACCCTGGTCCACAGGCACAAGGCCTAGTCGACCAAGGGGGAATCATCGTGATTCGCAAAGCACTCGCACTGCTGGGAGGGGTCGTGGCGACGGGGGCGCTGCTCGCCGCCGCCCCGGCCCACGCCGCCGGACCGAAGGTCTACACCGCCACCGGTGACGACCCGATCTCCATCGCGGCCTACAGCTCCTGTCCGGCCGCGCGGAGCTGCACGTTCAACAACCTCAACGGCGGCACGCCGTACGGGTCGTTCGCCTCGGGTGACGGCGACCTCGCCGACTCCAGCGGCCCGCGCGGGCTCAACAACAGCACCGAGAGCGTGTGGAACCGCACGGGCCAGGACTGGTGCTACTACGACGGCGGGGGCTTCAGCGGGCTCATCTTCATCGTGGGACCGGGTTTCCAGGGCAACCTCGACCCGGTGGACCGCAACAAGGTCAGCTCGTTGCGCATCTGCCCCTGATGTCGGGCGGCGGTCCGCGGCCAGTCCCGGCCGCGGACCGCGTCACCGCGCAGGATCCTGGTGTGCAGGGCCCGGAGGTCGGCGGACGGCTCGACCCCCAGTTCCTCCACCACCGTGCGGCGGTAGGCGGTGTACGCGCGCAGCGCCTCGACCGGCCTGCCGGACACCGCCAACGCGGTCATGAACTGCGCCCGGAACCGTTCCCGCAGCGGGTGTTCCGCCACCAGTTCGGTGAGTTCGCCGACCAGGTGCGCGCCGCGGCCGAGGTGCAGGTCCGCGTCGACGCGGTCCTCCAGCACGGCCATCCGCACCTCGTCGAGCCCGTCCGCCAAGGGACCCGCGCACCGCAGGTCGTCCAGCACCGGACCCCGCCAGCGCGCCAACGCCGTCCGCAACCGGGCCGCGCCGCGCTCGACGTCGCCGTCCGCGAGCAGCCGCCGCGCGCACGCCACGTCGTCGCGGAACACGTCCAGTTCCAGTTCCGCGGGCTCGGCCCGCAGCCGGTAGCCACCCCTCGCGGTCGCGATCCGCTCCCGCCCGAGCAGCCGTCTGGTCCGGCAGATGATGCCCTGGAGTTGCGGCCTCGCCGACGCGGGCGGGCACCGCCCCCACAGCTCCTCCGACATCCGCCCCGTCGACACGACGTCGTTGGCGTGCGCGACGAGCAGGGCCAACACCGTTCGCGATTGGGGTGTCCCCACCTCGATCTCCACCCCGTCCCGCTCCACCCGAAGCGGTCCGAACAACCGGAAGTACCACATCCCGCACCCCCCTGCGGTCCCTACGCCGGTCCCCACCGGCGCTCTCGAGGGTACAAGCGGCGAAGTCCGAGGGCCGTCACACGATGGGGTGACGACCGGTCACGGCGGGTCCCGGTGGATCACGCCTGCCGGTGCGCGAGGTGGTTCGACGCCGTCAGGATCAGCGGATCGCCCTCGGTGACGGCGATCGTGTGCTCGCTGTGGGCGGTGCGGGAGCCGTCGGCCGAGCGGATGGTCCAGCCGTCCGGGTCGTAGACGATCTTGTCCGTGGTGCGGGCGAACCACGGCTCGATCGCCAGGGTCAGGCCCGGCTTGAGCACCAGCCCGCGCCCCGCCCGGCCCTTGTTGGACACGTGCGGCTCCTCGTGCATGGTGCGGCCGAGGCCGTGGCCGCCGAACTCGGTGTTGACCGGGTACCCGTACCGCTCGGCGACCGCGCCGATCGCCGCGGAGATGTCACCGAGGCGGTTGCCCGGCCGGGCGGCGGCGATGCCCGCGTCGAGGGCGCGTTCGGTCGCCTCGATGAGGTGCTCGTCCTCGGGGCGCGGGGTGCCGACGATCAGGCTCCGCGCGGAGTCGGCGACCCAGCCGTCGATGGACACGGCGATGTCCAGGGTCAGCAGGTCGCCGTCGACCAGCGCGTAGTCGTGGGGGAGGCCGTGCAGCACCGCGTCGTTGACCGAGAGGCAGATGACGTTGCGGAACGGACCTCGGCCGAACGACGGGGCGTAGTCCCAGTAGCAGGACTCGGCTCCCCGCTCGGCGATCAGCTCGCGGGCGCGGGCCTCGAGGTCGAGCAGGTTCACGCCGGGCACGGCCCGCTGGGCCAGGTCGTCGAGCAGTCCGGCGATGAACGCGCCGGTGACGCCCATCGACGCGACCTCCTGCGGGGTCTTCAGTTCCAGCACGTGCGGTCCTTCCGGTGGTTGGTATTAAAATACCACCCTAGCGGATCCGTCGGTATTTTCATACCGGTACCGGGTAGACTGGCCGCATGGTTCGCCTCCCCCTCACCGCCGAACAGCTCGCCGCGGGCAAGCGGCTCGGTGCCAGCCTGCGCCACGCGCGGGGTGAGCGCACCCTCGTGGACGTGGCGCAGTCGGCCGGGATCTCGCCCGAGACCCTCCGCAAGATCGAGACCGGCAGGCTGGTGACCCCGGCGTTCCCCACGATCGCCGCGCTGGCCCGCACGTTGGGCGTGTCGCTGGACGACCTCGCGGACACCCTGGTCCCGGTCGACTTCGAACGCACCGGCTGACCTCGGGCCCTAGCCCTGGGCGAAGACGGCGAGCGGGTCGGTGTGGCGCGGCTCCCAGCCCAGCTCGCGGCGGGCCTTGGCGGGGGTGAACCGCTGGTCGAGGGCGAACGCGTCGGCGATCGGACCCATCTCGGCGCGGGCCTGCTCCAGGCTGATCGACGTGGTCTTGCCCTCCAGGCCGACTCCGCGGGCGACCGCCTCGGCGATCTCCCGCACGGTCGGGTCCACGCCGCCGACACCCAGGTAGACCGACCCGGCCTCCGCCGACAGCGCGGCGACGTAGAGCCGGGCGAGGTCGTCGACGTGCACCAGCGCCCAGTGGTTCCCGCCGTCGCCGAGGTAGGGGATCGCGCCGTCCCGCACACCGGGCTGGACGAAGAAGTGGTCGATCAGCCGGTTGTCGCCGCCGTAGAGCAGCCCTGGCTGGACGACCACCGGCCGTCCACCCTCGCCCGCCCGCGCCAGCACGGCTTCCTCGACGGACTTCCGCCACGCCACCAGCGCGGGCGGGTTCCACGGCGCGGACTCGTCCCGCACCCCGTCGGTGTCGCCGTACACCCAGCAGCCACCGGTGTGCACGTACGTGCCCGCGCCGACCCCGTCCATCATCGCCTCGGCCGCGGCCAGGTCCTCCTCACCCGAGGTCGCCTGGGCGAGGTGCACCACGGCGTCCGCTCCCGCCGCGGCACGCCGGAGGACCTCCAGATCCGCCAACCCCCCGCGCACGGCCGTGGCCCCCGCCGCCACGACGACGTCCTCGGCCCGCTCACTGCGGGCCAACGCCTCCACGTCGTGCCCCTGCCGGACCAGTTCCGCGATCGTGGCCCGACCGATGTACCCGGACCCGCCGGTGAGGAAGACCTTCATCGTTGCTCCTTGGTTCGTGGTGTGCTCCTCCACGATGAGCCGCGCGCGGGCGTCGCGTCCAAGACCTGTTCGGTGCTCGGTGATACCCGCAGGGCATCAGGCGATGCCGTAGGTCTTGATGTTGGCGAACTGGTCCATTCCCGATCGGCCCAGTTCGCGGCCGATGCCGGAGTGCTTGGTGCCGCCGAAGGGGATCTCGATCGGGGCCCGGAGGTAGGTGTTGACGCCGACGTTGCCGGTGTCGAGGCGTTCCGCGACCCGCAGCGCCTCGGCCTGTTCGCCGAACACGCTGCCGCCCAAGCCGTAGGGCGAGCTGTTGGTCAGCTCGACGGCCGCGTCGGCGTCGGCGACGCGGTAGATCATCGCCAGCGGGCCGAACGCCTCCTCGGAGTAGAGGCGCATGTCGGGCGTGATGTCGGCGAGCACGGCGGGCTGGAAGAACGCGCCGGGGCGGTCGACGCGGCCGCCGGGGACGAGGACGGTCGCGCCCTTGTCGACGGCGTCCTGGTACTGGGCGTGCAGCAGGTCGGCGGCGGCCTCGCTGCTGACCGGGCCGACGGTGGTGGTCGGGTCGAACGGGTCGCCGAGCACGACCCGGTCGGCGAAGCCGTCGACGAACCGCGCGATGAACTCGTCGGCGACCCCGTCGGTCACCATGATCCGCTTGGGGGAGATGCACATCTGGCCGACGAGGAACAGGCGGCAGGCGACCGCGACCGCCGCGGCGGTGGGCACGTCGGCGGAGTCGAGCACGATGAACGCGTCCGAGCCGCCGAGTTCCAGCACGGCGGGCTTGACGTGGCGGCCCGCCTGCTCGCCGACCGACGAGCCCGCCCGGTCGGAGCCGGTCAGCGTCACGGCGCGGAGCCGGTCGTCGGCGATGTAGGTCGAGACCTGGTCGATCGAGACGAGCGCGGTCTGGTAGACGTGCTCCGGGAACCCCGCCTCGGTGAACAGGTGGTCGAAGAACAGCGTCGACCCCGCCGAGATCTCGGCGGGCTTGAGCAGGACCGTGTTGCCCAGCATCAGGTTCGGCGCGGTGGCCCGCATCATCTGGTACATCGGGCCGTTCCACGGTTCGACGCCGAGCGTCACGCCCATCGGCTCGCGGCGGACGATCGTCCGGCTCAGGCCGGGCACGTCGAGGACCTCGTCGGCCAGCAGTTCCTCGCCGTGGTCGGCGTAGTAGCGCAGGATGCCGGTCGGCATGGCGATCTCGCCGAGGGACTGGGCGAGCGGCTTGCCCATCTCCAGCGTGACGAGCCTGCCCAGTTCGTCGCGGTTCGCCTCGATCAGGTCGGCCAGCCGCCGGAACAGCCGCGCCCGCTCGGCGATCGGGACCTGCCGCCACACGGGGAACGCGGCGTGGGCGCGGGCGAGTAGGGCTTCCGCCTCGGCGTCGGTGGTGGTGTCGAAGGTCCGGACGACCTCGCCGGTGGCGGGGTTGGTGGTCGCGTACCTGCGGGTGGTCAGGGTCGAGGTCATGTCGTTGACGCTCCAAGGGGATCGACTTCTGTAGTTGCGACTACAGATTAGGATCGGCTCGAGCGGGGTGTCAAGATGGGCCCAGTCGAGCAGGGGGAGGGCGCGCGCGGTGAGGACCGGACGACCAAGGGGTTTCGACGTCGACTCCGCCGTGGAGGCGGCGCTCGCACTCTTCATCGAGAAGGGCTACGAGGGCGCGGCCCTCGGCGAGCTGACCTCCGCGATGGGGATCAACCCCCCGTCCCTCTACGCGGCGTTCGGCAGCAAGGAAGGCCTGTTCCTGCGCGCGGTGGAGGTGTACTCCGACCGCGTCACCGCCTCGATGACCGGCTCGCTCGGCGCGGCCACGGCGTATGAGGCCCTGGCGGCGATGACGCACAGCGCCGCCGACTTCTACACCGAGCCGTCGAAGCCGCCGGGCTGCCTGCTGGTCCAGGGTGGACTGACGGCGGGCGACCGCGCCCAACCGGCGCGGGCCGAACTGGCGAAGAGGCGCGAGGCCAACCGGGGGCTGGTGCGGCAACGCCTCGAAAGGGCAGCGCTGGAAGGCGACACCTCGGTGGTGGGCGACCCGGCGGTGATCGCCCTCTACGTCTCGACCGTCACGAACGGGATCGCCGTCATGGCCGCCGACGGCGCGACGCGGGAGCAGTTGCACGACACGGTCGACACGGCCCTGCTCTCCCTCAAGGGGCCCCTGCCGGGGTGACCGGCAGGGGCGGCGACGTCACGCGACGGCGGTTCCCTCCAGTTCGACGAGCTGGCCGGGGATGGCCAGCCGCGTCACGCCGAGCATCGTGGTGGTCGGGGCCACGCCTGCGGCCCCCAGTCGGGCGGCCAGCACGCCGTAGTGCGGGAACAGCAGGTCGACGTCGGTCGTGTAGACGGTGAGCCGGACGAGGTTCGCCAGCGACATGCCCGCCGCGTGGAGCACCGCCTCCAGGTTGTCCAGGCTCAGCGCCACCTGCGCCGCCATGTCGCCGTCGTGCAGGGGTTTCCCGTCGTCGCTCATCGCGGTCTGCCCGGAGCAGTAGAGGGTCCGGGTGTGCCCGGACACGACCTCACCCTGGTTGAACCCCAGCCCCAGCGACCACGTCGTCGGGTTGACGGCCTCGCGTTGCACTGCCACATCAGCTCCATTTCGCTTCACCTGTCGTGCGTGAGTCGATCTTCTCGGCGAATCACGACATCCTCTGTCGGGTATTCCGCTAGGTTTTCCGGGTGCGCGCCGACCGGTTGGTCTCGCTGGTGTTGTTGCTGCGCCAGCGCGGCAGGCTGACCGCGGACGTGCTGGCCCGAGAGCTGGAGGTGTCGACGCGGACGGTGCTGCGCGACATCGAGGCTCTGTCGGCGGCGGGCGTCCCGGTCCACTCCGAACGCGGTCGGCACGGCGGGTTCGCGCTGCTGCCCGGTTTCCGGACCGAGTTGACCGGGCTGAACCACGACGAGGCCCTGGCGTTGCTGACCTCGGGATCGGGGCGCGGCGAGCAGGTGTTCGGCCTCGGCTCGGCGCTCGCGTCGGCCCTGCGCAAGGTGGTCGACGCGCTGCCCGAGGGGCATCGGGCCACCGCGAGCGACGCGGCCGGTCGGTTCCTCGTCGAGCCGGAGACCGACCTGCTCTCGCGCAGGCGGACCACCGAGGACGTGCCCGCCGCGGTGATGACCGAGGTCCGGCGCGCGGTGCTCGCCGGGCGCCGGCTCCGCATCCACTACGCGGCCGCCGGTCATGAACCGGTGTGGCGGACCGTGGACCCTCTCGGCCTGGTGACCGTGCGAGACCGGGGCTACCTGCTGGCCACACGGGCCGGAGCGGACCGCACCTACCGCCTGACGCGCGTGCTGGCGGCAGAGGAACTCCCCGAACCGGCGTCGCGACCGGCCGGGGTGGACCTGGACCGCCTCTGGCGCGACCGCTGCGCGCGGTTCCTGGCCGACGGCCACCTCACCGTGCTGGTGCTGGTGACCCCGGCGCGGCGGGAGGACCTGCTGAGGACCGCGGTGGCCGTGCGCGCCGAGGAGGCCGAGGCCGACGGCAGGCTGCGGCTGGAGGTGACCTTCCAGGACGCCTGGCACGCCGAGTGGGCGTTGTGGCAGCTCGGCGCGGCAGCGGAAGCCCTTGCCCCGCGGTCGTTGCGCGCGTCCCTGCACGCCCGCGCCGCCGCGCTCGCCGCCCGGTACGCGGGCGGGTGACGGATGTCTCGGTCCACCAGATAGTCGGACGTCCTACTATGCGGTGACCCGAACAACCGAGGCAGGAGCAGCCCGATGGAGCCCGACGACGTCCTCCTGAGGCGAGAGGGCGGCCTCGGCCGCATCGTCCTCAACCGCCCCCGCGCGATCAACGCCCTCACCCACGGCATGGTCACGGCGATCGACGCCGCCCTGACGGCGTGGGCCGTGGACGACTCGGTGCACGCCGTCGTCCTCACCGGCGCGGGCGAGCGGGGCCTGTGCGCGGGCGGCGACATCCGCGGCATCCACGCCGACATCCGCGCGGGCGGCACCGCGTCAGCGGACTTCTGGCGGGCCGAGTACCTCCTCAACGCCTTCATCGCCCGCTACCCCAAGCCCTACGTGGCGATCATGGACGGCATCGTCATGGGCGGCGGTGTCGGCGTGTCGGCCCACGGCGATGTCCGCGTGGTCACCGAACGCACCGCGCTCGCCATGCCGGAGGTCGGCATCGGCCTCGTGCCGGACGTCGGCGGCACCTACCTGCTGTCCCGTGCGCCGGGTGAGTTGGGCACGCACCTGGCGTTGACCGCGGCCGTGGTCGGGGCGGGCGACGCGGTGGCGTGCGGCCTCGCCGACCACTTCGTGCCCACCGAGCACCTGGCCGCCTTCGTCGACGCGCTGGCCGAAGGGGTCGACGGCGCCGTTCGCGCCTTCGCCGGGCCCGTACCCGCCGCGGAAATCGCGGGGGAGCGGGAGTGGATCGACGAGTGCTACGCCGCCGACACCGTCGAGGAGATCCTCGACCGGCTCCGCGACCACGGCTCGCCGGAGGCGAAGGACGCCGCCGAGCGGATCCTGGGCAAGTCGCCCACCGCCGTGAAGGTGACGCTGCGGGCGTTGCGCCGGGCCCGTGACCTGCCGTCGTTGGAGGACGTGCTGGTCCAGGAGTACCGGGTCTCCACGGCGTGCCTGCGGTCCCCGGACCTGGTCGAGGGCATCCGCGCCCAGGTCGTCGACAAGGATCGCAATCCGCGCTGGAACCCGTCCGCGCTGGAGGAGGTCGCCGACGAGACCGTCGAGGCCTTCTTCGCCCCGCTCGGTGGCCGCGACCTGGAGGTGCGCCGCTGAGAGTGTGACCCCCCTCATGCCGGGAAGGTAAACGGGGTACGGTCCGTTTAAGCTGTCGTGGTGCTCGCGGCGGCCGGACCGGCTCCGTGGCTCCCACCGTCCACAACGGACGCGCACGAGGCAGAACCACTACAGGAGCAGGGGAATCACGATGACCCGCATCGGCATCATCATCGGCAGCACCCGTCCGGGGCGCAACGGCGAGCAGGTCGCGCACTGGGTGCACGAGCAGGCCTCGCGGCGCACGGACGCCACGTTCGAGCTGGTCGACCTCGCCGACTACCCGCTGCCCCACCTCGACGAGCCGATGTCGGCCGTGATGGGGCAGTACCAGAACGACCACACGAAGGACTGGGCGGCGGTCATCGGCTCGTTCGACGGGTTCGTGATGGTGACGCCGGAGTACAACCACTCCACGTCGGGCGTCCTGAAGAACGCCATCGACTACCTGTACGCGGAGTGGAACGACAAGGCCGTCGGGTTCGTGTCCTACGGCGCGGTCGGCGGCGTGCGCGCCGTCGAGCACCTGCGGCTGGTCGCGGGCGAGCTGAAGCTGGCGGACGTGAAGACCAACGTCGCGCTCTCGATGTACTACGACTTCGAGGAGTTCCGCCGCCTGGCGCCCTCCGAGGTGCAGACCGGCGCGCTCACCAGGATGCTCGACGAGCTGATCACGTGGACCACCGCGCTGGCCCCGCTGCGCGCGAAGGCGGTCGCCGCGGTCTGACCCGGCCGCGGTCGTGCGGGCCGGGGCCCGCGGTTACGGTTGTCGGCGTGGAACCGATCTCCCTTGGCCGTCCGCGTGAAGAGCGGTCCGACGCGGTGCGCAACCGGGCGCACCTGATCGAGGTCGCCCGGCTGATGGTGGACGAGCTCGGCGTCGACAAGGTGACCATGGACGGCCTCGCCGAACGGGCGGGTTTGGGCAAGGGCACCGTGTTCCGCCGGTTCGGCACCCGCGCGGGCATCTTTCACGCGCTGTTCGACCGCGAGGAGCAGGAGTTCCAGCAGCGGGTGCTGAGCGGACCGCCCCCGCTGGGTCCCGGCGCGCCCGCCGTCGACCGCCTGGTCGAGTACGGCCGGGCGCGCGTGGAGTTCCTCGTGCGGCACCTCGCGCTCGCGAGGGCGGCCATCGCTCCGGGACAGCCCGTGCCGTCCGGCCCCAGCCCGTCGCAGTTCCACGTTCAGGTGTTGCTGCGCGAGGCCTGCCCGGACGTCACCGAGATCGGCACCCTGGCGCTCCAGCTCACCGCCGCGCTCGAATACCCGATCGTGCTGCACCTCAGCGCGCCCGAGGGCTCCGGCCCGTCTCCGGTGCCGGAGCACCTGGCGGACACGTGGAAGATCCTCGTCGACCGCCTCTGCCGCTGAGGGAACGCGGGCGCGACCAAGCGCCCGCGTTCCCCGGCGACTACTTCCCGACCACCGTGCAGGAGGCGGTCGCGGTCTTGGTCGGGTCGCTCTCCGAGGTGGCCGTGAGGGTCACCGTCGACACCGCCGCGCCGCCGTCCCGCTTGGCGTGCACCGGCACCTCCACCTGACTGCCGAACTTCGCCGTGGCCAGGGCGTTGGGCACCGACACGGACCACCCGGCCTGCGCCTTGGCCGACACCCGGTACACGTCGTTGCCCAGGTACTGGCCGACGGGTTCCGGGTGCTGCCCGGCCGGTGGAGCGTCGCGGCCGGTGTTGACCAGCGGGAACTTGCACGTGGCCACGCCGTCCGCGCCGACCCGGCCGGTCGCGGGCTGCACCCGCACGCCCCGCCGCTGCGGGCCCGCCCCGTCCAGCGACTTGACGGCCACCGTGTAGGACAGGACGCCCTGGCGGTCGCGCTGCACGTCCAGCACGTAGAAGTGCAGCCGGTTGGCCTGGTCGACGTACTCGTACTCGCTGCCCGAGTTCGTGCCCGCGTGGAAGAGGGCGTCCGCGAGCTGCCGGTAGTCGCCGACCGTGATCGGCACCCTGGTCCCGTCCGGCAGCACGTAGTCGGTCATGCCGATGTCCTGCGGGTTGGCGTCCACCACCCACGCGAACGGGGCCTGGTCCTCGTTCTTCGTCTTGGCCAGCAGCACGCCCGCGTCCGGCGTGAACGAGTCCACGCCCATCCGGTCCACGACCTCGACCGTGTAGTTCTGGTAGCCGCGGCCGTCGCAGAACGGATCGGTCCGCACGTCGCAGGCCGGTGCGAGGTCACCGGTGCCCAGCGCGATGTTCACGCCCGACAGCCCGGTCGCGCCCGGTTGGACGGTGCGGGCGGTGACCTTGGCGACGATCACCCCGGAGGCGGCCAGCGCCTCCCGCGACAGGCGCAGCACGTTGCGCTCGTCGACGATGCCGAGCTTGATCTTGTTGCGCAGCATGTGCTGCGCGCCCATCGACCCGCCCGCCGTCGCCGGGATCACCCACCGCGAGTGCGGGCCGCCCGGACCGTTGAACGAGCCGCGCGACAGCATGTCCCAGATGCCGTTGTAGTCGCGGCGAGGTGGGGTGCCGTACGGGTTGTTGTAGTTGTCGCCGATGCCGAGCAGGTGGCTCAACTCGTGCGCGTACACGCCCTGGCCGGAACTCTCGGCCTGCGTGGACGACCCGCCGCCCGCGTTGGGCCAGATGCTCGACCCCGCGGCCCACGACGTCCAGTCCACGTACCGGGTGCGCGACCAGTTCGGCAGGGCGGGATCGGGCGGGCCGAAGTCGTCGGTCACGTCCTCCTTGGTCGGGAACTTCATCATCCCGAACTCCTGCCACGTCCCGGACTCGTCCTGGCCCGCCGACAGGAAGTACACGAAGTCGAAGCCCTTGGGCACCTCCGCGCCGACGTCCGCCAGCCACGCGGCGTTCCCATCGGTGCGGATGTTGCGGTTGCACGAGTCGCCCGCCGGGCAGCCCGTGCCGCCCTGGAACTCCATCGCGTACTCGTGGTCCTTGCCCGGCATCGTGTACGGGCCGAACCCGGTCAGGTCGACGCCGTAGCGCCCGCCGGAGTCCTCCATCCAGTACTCGTTCACGGTGTGGCCGCGGTTGAGGGTGTTCGGCTTGTTGAGGAAGTCCTGGTAGAACCGGGCGACCTGGTCGCGCGGCACGCCGCTGGCCTCCGCGCTGGGGTTGCCGAACACGGTCGACTGCTTCGGCTGGGTCACGACGAACGGCTGGTTCGGGTAGTCCAGCAGGACCAGCGCGCCCTTGAAGTTGCGCACCGATCCCTTGACCGACGGGTCGGCCCAGTTCGTGCCGGGGATCTTGCGGTAGTCCGCCTCCCACGTCATGTGGTCGGGGTTGACCCAGTTCTGCGGGTCAACGGGACCGGGGAACCCGGCTTTCGCCGCCACACGGGCGGAATCGCGGGACTCCTGCCACGGCTGCTGCTGCGGCCAGTGGTCGAACTGCCAGTGGTGCAGGGGGTCGTCGAGGGGAGCGGCGGTCACGCTGGAGGTGCCCGCGACGAGCGCGGCGACCGAGAACAGCGTCGTGATCAGCAGTGCGGGGCGCCGAAGCCCACGACGGACAGGTGAGTGGTCCATGCCACCTCCGTGGAGTAGAACCCCTCACGCTAGCCACCGGCGATCACCCGTCGGGCGTTGTCAGTTAACGGAAATCCCCGACGCGCGGTCGGTCCGGCTCCGAGGGCTCCGTCGTGCCTGCCATCCATATGTCCACAAAGGACTTTCCGGGTGGTTTCCCGTGGAAACCACCCGGAAGGTCTTCGCTCACGGGCAGGTCAGGACCGGGGCCTGGGCGACGCCGCCGCCGTTCAGCGACGACAGCGGGACACCCGTCAGGCCGAGGACGGCCTGCGCGGTCGCGCGGGGCGCGGTCGACTGGTCGAACCCGGTCGCGTCGTAGGCGATCGCGCCGCGGTCCGCCACGGCGCCCGCGCAGCCGACCTGCAACGACCGGAGGAACTGCCGTGCCTTGACCGCGGCCACCGGGCGGTGGCCGGCGAGCGCCTCGGCGGCGAGGCCGGTGCTGTTCGCGTTCGACGCGCCGGCGCCGACGCCGAAGCCGCCGTCGGTGTGCTGCTGGGTGACGAGCCACCCCGTGCCCTCGGCGGCGTTCACCGTGTCGCCGGTGGCGCGCAACGCCTGCACGACCATCGCGGTCGAGTCCACGTCACTGGCGCACGGGGTCGCGCCGAACGTGAGCGGGAAACCCCCGTCGGGGCACTGGGTGCCCGCGAGGAACGCCACGGCGGTCGCGGGCGCGCCCGACGGCGTGCGGTCGAGGGCCAGCAGCGCGAGCGACTGGGTGAAGGCGTTGCTGTAGTCGCCGAAGTCGGAGCGGTCGGAGAACCGGCCGGACGGCGTGAGCAGGGAGAGCAGGCCCGCCTTGAGGTCGACGCCGCCGAACGACGCCGGGTCCTTGCCGCGGACCTGCGCGGCGAGCATCAGCTTGGCGTGCGCTCCCGCGTAGGCCTCGGTGCCGCCGCCGACGTACCCGGCGGTGACCTCCGGCCTCGCCAGCCAGGTGATCGCCTTGCCCGCGTTGGTGTTCGACGTCCGCGAGGCGGCGAACGCGAAGATCGCGTCGATCGTCAAGCCCTGGTCGGGGTACTTCACCCCGCCGAACTCGACCTCGAACCGTTCACCGTCGACCAGTTGCCGGGCGAGCCACCCGGAGGCGGCGTCGGCCTTGGTCGTGGTGGCGGTCGCCGTTGGGGCGGCCACCAGGCCGAAACCGCACAGCAGGGCGACAGCGAGCGCCAAACGTCTCATGAGGAACCTTTCCCGCACTTCCACGACAGGAGTTGGTGGATCACCGCGCGGGGCGGGTAACCGGGCTCGCCCCCGGAGGGGCACACCGTTGCGGGTCAGCGCCGGGCTCTCACCGGACTTCCCCCGCTCCGCGCTGAATGGAGTTGGACGGACCACAGGCTCTCATCCCACCGGCCGGAAGAGTCGGGCGAGTGCTTCGGGAACCCGCACCACGTCCGCGTTGTGATGTCCGCAACCGACTCCGTCGGCGGTGCCGTTCGGCGGAAACCGGGTGTTAGCCTCGGCCGCCACCACAACTGAACACCGCCACCCGTGCAGGGGAAGCCGGTCGAAATCCGGCGCTGTCGCGCAACCGTGGGCCACGTTCCTGTGGCGAGTCGGGTTACCGCGCGGGTGGCTGAACCGTCCAACCCGCTGTCGCGATGAGCAGGGGTGACTTCGGCGTTCCGCGCCTGTCCTCCTCGTGCCGCAAAGGAGGAGAGCATGCGTCGTCGCCGGATCGGGGCGGCACTGGCGTTCGCCACCGCCGCTGGCCTGGTCGCCGCCCTCGTCGCGGGCACGGCCGTCGCCGCCGGTGATCGCGCCGCGGCCCGCTCGAACTCCCGGTGGCTCGCCTCGAAGCTCGCGCCGGACGGCACGCTGGAGAACCCCAACGGGGGCTCGCTGCCGGACTACGGCCTGATGCTCGACGTGCTGTTCGCGCTGCACGCGTCCGGCGACGGGGCGCTCGCCGCGCCCGTCGTCGACTACCTGGACGACAAGGGCCACGCGACCGACTACTACACGTGGGACGCCCTGGTCCCGGACTCCGGGTTCGACGCCATCATCGTCGGTGGCGCGGCCGCGAAGGTGCTGGTCGCCGCGCAGATCGCCGGACGCGACCCGCACAGGTTCGACGGCCACGACATGGTCGCCGAGACCCGTGACTCGATCCGGCGGTCCGGCCCGGACAAGGGCCGGATCAGCGACTACTCGAAGAACCCCGACTTCGCCGACTTCGTCACCAACAACGCCAACATGTTCGGCCAGGCGCTCGGCGTGATCGGCTTGGCCGCGGCGGGGGAGAACGACCGGCTCGCCCTCGACACGATGCTCACGCAGCAGTGCTCCGAGGGGTACTTCCGGATCTTCTTCGGGTACATCCCGACGACCGAGACCGGCGACCACGTCACCCCGAACGGCTACAAGGTCTCGACGTGCGACGAGGGCAAACCCTTCGACCTGTCCTCGCCGGACGGCGATACGACCGGCCTCGCGCTGTCGGCGATGCTGGCCGCGAAACGCGCCGGGGCCGAAGGGCTCGACGAGCCGATCGGCCGGACGGTCTCGTGGCTCACCGCGCACCAGACCGCGAGCGGTGGTTGGGGCGGCGGCGTCGGCACCGAGGCGGCGAACACCAACAGCACCGGCCTGATCGTGCAGGCGCTCGCCGACGCGGGCGGCTCCGACAGCGCGGTCGACCGCGGCGTCGGCTACCTCAAGTCCGCGCAGGCCACCGCCGAGGCCGACGGGGGCACCTCCCTCGCGGGCGAACTCGGCGCGATCGCCTACAACCCCGGCGCGTACACGGCCGCGCGCGCCACCGGCATCAGCGGGCTCGACACGTGGCTCCGCGCGAGCGCCCAAGCGTCGCTCGGCCTGTCCCAGGTCGGGTGGTACGCGCTCGCCAGGGGCGAGATGCCCGAGGAGCCGTCCACCACCGGCACCACGACGACCACGACCGGTTCGTCGACCACCACGACTTCCGCGGAAGCCACGACCGCCACGAGGACGGTGACCGTCGTCCCCGCGCCCCGGACCATCGCGGGCGCCAAGGCGCAGGTGGTCCAGCCGACGTCGTCCACGGTCCGCCCGAGCACCACGACACCCGGCGCGAGGCTCGGCGCGTACCTGGCGAACCGGGTGGTGAACGGCGACCACGTCGAGGTCACCGAGGACGGCAAGACGTACGTGGACTACGACGCCACGGCCGACCTGGTGCTCGCGTTGCGCGCCTTGGGCGAGCAGCCCGAGACGGTCGCGCGGGCCACGGACTTCCTCCTCGGCCCGGACGCGGTCCAGGCCTACGCCCACGGAGCGCCCTACGAGCAGGGGTCCGCCGCCTACGCCGAACCGCTGGCCAAGCTCGTGGTCGTCGCGCAGTTCGCGCGGGCGGACGACCTCGCGGCCCGGTTGCGCGGCGACCTGGTGGCGTTGCGCGGCGAGGACGGCAGGTTCACCGACCGGGGCGCGTTCGCCGACGCGGACGACACGACCGCACGGCACGCGTGGGCGCTGCTCGCCACCGCGGGCGATCCCGGCGTCGCCGTGGACGTGCTGCTGGCGGCCCAGTGCGCCGACGGCACGTTCCCCGAGCACCTCGGCGACGGGAAGTGCGCGTCCGGCGACCTCGCGGCGACGGCCGCCGCCGTGACGGCGCTGAACGCGAGGCCGCACACCGAGAGCACCGCTCCGGTGGACTGGTCTCCCCAGCGGCTCAAGGGTTTCCTCTCGGCAGTGACCGCGCTCAGCACGAGGCCGGCGTCCGGCGAGTTCGACGTCCCGGTGGCCGCCGCGGTCGCCGCCGCCCGGCAGGTGGCCGGGCTGGACGCCAGCGACACCGCGCGGACGTTGGGGGAGCTGGTGCTCGCGGACGGCGGCCTCGCGCGGGGATCGGCCGCCGCGAGCGACGGCCGGACCGACTTCGCCACGAGCCTCGCCGCCGCCCAGGGCGTCGCGGGCCGGTCGTGGCTCAGCGCGGCGTCGTCCCCGCTGTCGCCCGCCGTTCGACTGCCGCTCGCCGACGTCAAGACGGCCGACCCCCAGCCCGTGGCGGCGGCGTTCCCGACGCCGCCGTGGCTGGTCTGGGCGCTCTCCGGGTTCGGAGCGGCGCTGCTCGCCATCGCCTTCCTGCTCGTCCTCGTTCTCCGCCGCGTGATCAAGACCAAGGGGGTCGCACCGTGAGAAAGCTCGTCGCCGCCGTGTCCGTCCTGATCGGACTGTCGATCGCCGTTCCCGCGCCCGCGCAGGCCTACGACCCCACCAAGGGGTACAACGGCGTCTGCACCGGGGCCGACGCGCTGACCGGTGTCACCGTCGTGATCGACTTCCAGGAGCTGGACGGCAACGGCGGCACCGCCGCGCCCACCCTCACCCGCTGCTCGCCCAACGCCAACCCCGGCACGGACCGCACGGGCGTGAAGGCGTTGCAGGACGCGGGGATCGTCGTCGCGGGCACCGTGCGGTGGGGCCTCGGGTTCCTCTGCCGCCTGGAAGGCCGTCCGTCGGCCACCGAGACCCTCCCGCTGACCGGCAGCCCGACCTACAAGGAGGCGTGCGTCAACACCCCGCCCGCGGGCGCGTACTGGGGTTACTGGCACGCCAACGGCTCCGGCTCCACCTGGACGTACAGCAGCTTCGGCGCGTCGAACCGCAACGTGGTCCCCGGCGGGTTCGAGGGCTGGTCGTTCTCGCTGAACAAGACGTCGACCACCAACCCGGTGCCGGGCGTGACGCCGACCAACCCGGCCGTGAACGCCAACAACCCCACGATCGGCCTGTCCGTCAACGACCTGGACCGCAAGATCACCCTCGGCCAGTCCACGTCGCTGACCTGGACGTCGACCAACGCCACCGGCATCACCGCGAACTCGGTGACCCCGGCGAGCGGTGGCGGCGCCTGGTCCGGGTCGCGCACGGTGCCCGGCGGCACGCTGACCATCACGCCGACCGCCACGGGCACGTACGTCTACACGATCGCGGCGACGGGCAACGGGGTGACGGTGTACTCCAGCGCGACGCTGACCGTCCAATGAGGAGGGTCGTCGCCCTGGTGGCGGCGGTCTTCCTGATGGCCGCGCCGCCCGCGCGGGCGATCGACCAGACCAAGGGGTATCCGGGCTTCTGCAAGGACGCCGTCGGGGTCACGGTCGTCGTCGACTTCCAGCAGCTCGGCGGGACCACCATCGTGCGGTGCGACCCGCGGACCACGCGGGGCACCGGGCTGGACGCGCTCAAGGGCGCGGGCTTCCAGATCGCCGGGGTGCAGCGGTGGGGCGAGGCGTTCGTCTGCCGCGTCGAGAACCGGCCGTCCGCGGCCGAGGTCGTCCCGGTCACGGGCCGGGACCAGTACCGCGAGACGTGCGTCGACACGCCTCCGGCCGCCGCGTACTGGTCGTACTGGCACGCGGGCAACAACTGCGCGTGGGACTACAGCCAGTGGGGCGTGAAGAACCGCGACTTCATCCCCGGCGGGTTCGAGGGCTGGTCGTTCTCGTTGAACGCCACCGCCGACACCAACCCGGTGCCGCGGATCGCCGCCGTGCGGCCGGGCACCGAGAACCAGGCGTGCGACGGCCGTGAGGAGCCCAAGCCGTCGACCGACGACCCGAACGAGCAGCAACGGCCCCAAGCTCCCGCGAGCGACACCACGGTCGTGCTCGGCGACCCCGGAACGCCGGTCGCCGAACCGACGACCAGCGCAGGTGCCCCGTCGGGTGCCCTCCCACCGCCGAAACCCCGGCCGAGCGCGGCGGAACGGCCGAAGGCCAAGGACCCGTCCGGCAACGTGGCCTTCACCGGAGGTGAGGCCGCCGAGGACGTCACCGAGGTGATCAAGCGCCAGGCCGGGGCGAGCGACCTCGCGCCGTGGGCGGCCGGGGCGGCCGTGCTGGCGCTGTGCGTCGCCGGGTTCCTGGTCGCCCGCAAGCGCGCCCGCCGACCGTGATGACGTCGTACTTCCTGCCGCGCGACCTGCACCCGGCCGCGTGGTGGGTGTGGGCGCTCGGCCTCGCGGTCGCGGCGACCCGCACCACGAACCCGTGGCTGCTGCTGACGATCGTCGCGGTGGCGGGCTTCGTCGTCGTGGCGCGGCGGACCGAGGCCCCGTGGGCGCTGGCGTTCCGGATGTACCTGGTGCTGGGCGCGACGATCGTGCTGATCAGGGTGTTCTTCCGGCTCGTGTTCGGCGGCGCGGAGGGCTCGACGATCGTCCTGCGGCTGCCGGAGATCCCGCTGCCGGAGTGGGCGGCGGGGATCCGGCTGTTCGGCGACGTGTCCGCCGAGTCGCTGCTGGGCGGGCTCTACGACGGGCTGCGGCTGGCCACGATGATCATCTGCCTCGGCGCGGCCAACGCGCTGGCGAATCCCAAGCGGCTGCTCAAGGCCATGCCGCCCGCGCTGTACGAGGTGGGCACGGCGGTGATCGTCGCGCTGTCGGTGTTCCCGCAGCTCGCCGAGAGCGTGCAGCGGGTCCGGCGCGCCCGGAAGCTGCGCGGCGGGTCCGGGACGCGGCTGAAGGCGTTGCACGCCATCGTGATCCCCGTCCTGGAGGACGCGCTGTCCCGTTCGTTGCAGCTCGCCGCGTCCATGGACTCGCGCGGCTACGGGCGTGCCGGGCTCGTCGAGGCGCGGGCGCGGCTCGTCACCGGCACGGTGATGGTCGTGGGCTTGATCGGCGTGTGCGTGGGCGTCTACGCGACCCTGGACGGCTCGACACCGCGCTACCTGGCGGGCCCCGTGCTGTCGGCAGGGCTGGTGGTGGCGCTCATCGGGTTCCGGCTCGCGGGCCGCCGCGTCCACCGCACCCGCTACCGGCCCGACCGCTGGCGGCTGCCCGAGGTCGTCGTCGCCGCGAGCGGGATCGGCGTGGCGACCGTGCTGTTCGTGACCTCCGGCGTGGACCCGACGAACCTCAACCCCTCGCTGATCCAGCTGTCCTGGCCGCTGCTGTCGTGGTCACCGCTGCTCGGCGTGCTGCTCGGGGTGCTCCCGGCGTTCCTGACGCCCGCACCGGAGTCCCAGCACGCCGGCCTCGAACAGGAGCAGGCCACCGCATGATCGAGATCGCCCACCTGAGCTTCTGGTACCCCGGCAGGGCCGACCCCGTGCTGCGCGACGTCTCCCTGTCCATCGGCGAAGGCGAACTGGTGCTGTTCGCCGGGCACACCGGCGCGGGCAAGTCCACGCTGCTCGGCGCCGTCAACGGGCTCGTCCCGCACTTCACCGGCGGCCACCTGGAGGGCGACGTGTCGGTCGACGGCGTCTCGACGAGGTCCCGGCCGCCGCGCGAGTTCGCGCACCTCGTGGGGGTCGTGGGTCAGGACCCGTTGGCGGGGTTCGTGACCGACACCGTGGAGGACGAACTGGCCTACGGCATGGAACAGCTCGGGATCGCCGCGCAGGTGATGCGCCGCCGGGTGGAGGAGACCCTGGACCTGTTGGGCATCGCGGACCTCCGGCGGCGGGCGCTGCGGACGTTGTCCGGCGGCCAGCAGCAGCGGGTGGCGATCGGCGCCGTGCTGACCACGCACCCGAAGGTGCTCGTGCTGGACGAGCCGACGTCCGCGCTGGACCCGACGGCGGCCGAGGACGTGCTGGCGACGCTGGCCCGGCTGGTGCACGACCTCGGCACGACCGTGCTGATGGCGGAACACCGGATGGAGCGGGTGATCCCGTTCGCCGACCGGATGGTCCACGTGTCGGGCGACGGTTCGGTGGTCGACGGCACGCCGCCGGAGGTGTTGCGGGACATGCCGATCGCGCCGCCGATCGTCCACCTGGGACGGTGGGCGGGCTGGGACCCGCTGCCGATGACCGTGCGCGACGCCCGCCGCCGCGCGGTCTCGGTGACGCTCGGCCCGCCGCCGATTCGGGCCGAGGTCGTGGGGGAGACGGTCCTGTCCGCGTCGGGTGTGGTGGTGCGGTACGGGCCGAAGGTGGCCGTGCGGGACGTCGACCTCGACCTGCGCGCGGGGGAGGTGCTGGCGATGATGGGCCGCAACGGTTCCGGCAAGTCCTCGCTGCTGTGGGCGGTGCAGGGATCCGGTCCACGGCAGGGCGGCGAGGTCCGCGTCGGCGGCAGCGATCCGCGGGAGCTGGGCAGCGCGGAGGCGCGCAAGCTCGTCGGGATGGTGCCGCAGACCGCGAGCGACCTGCTGTACCTGCAAACCGTCTCCGATGAGTGCGCCGCGGCCGATGCCGAGTCCGACGCTCCACCCGGCCGGTGTCGAGGCCTGCTCGACCGGCTCGCCCCCGGCATCGACCCCGCCGCGCACCCGCGTGACCTGTCCGAGGGGCAACGCCTCGCACTCGTGCTCGCGGTGCAGTTGTCGGCCGCGCCGCGGATCATGCTGCTCGACGAGCCGACCCGTGGCCTCGACTACAGCGCCAAGGCGGCCCTGGCCAGGATGATCGCCACCCTGACGGCCGAGGGGCGGGCGGTCGTCGTTGCCACGCACGACGTCGAGTTCGTCGCCACGATCGCCCACCGCGTGATGGTCCTGGCCGAGGGCGAGATCGTCTCCGACGGCCCCACGGCCGAGGTCCTGGGCGGGTCGCCCGCGTTCGCCACGCAGATCGCGAAGATCCTCGGCGAACCATGGCTCACCGTGGACGACGTGCTGGCGGTGCGGCGGTGAAGCCCGCCGTGCGGTTGGGCGCGCGGTCGGCGGTCGTGCTGACGATCGCGTCGGTCGCGTCGCTGATGATGTTCGTCTGGCCGCTGCTCGTGCGGGTCGAACCGCAGTCGATGCAGCACGGGCCGGACGCGCCGTTCGTGTTCATCGGCATCCTGCCCGTCCTGATCGTCGTGGTGCTCGCGGAGCTGTCCGAGGGCGGCATGGACTCCAAGGCGCTGGCGATGCTCGGCGTGCTGTCCGCGGTGAACGCGGCCCTGCGCCCGCTCGGCGCGGGCACGGCGGGCATCGAGACCGTGTTCTTCCTGCTGGTGCTGGCGGGCCGCGTCTTCGGCCCCGGCTTCGGCTACGTGCTGGGCTGCACGTCCCTGTTCGCCTCCGCGCTGCTGACCGCGGGCGTCGGCCCGTGGCTGCCGTTCCAGATGATGTGCTCGGCGTGGATCGGCATGGGCGCGGGCCTGCTGCCACGCCGGGTCACCGGCAAGGCCGAGATCGCCATGCTGGTCGGCTACGGGATCGTGGTGGCGTACCTGTTCGGCTTCCTGATGAACCTGTGGTTCTGGCCGTTCATCACCAACGCCGAGGTCCCGTACCACACGGGCCACATCTCCTACGTCCCCGGCGCGCCGCTCTGGGACAACCTGCACCGCTTCGCGGTCTTCACCCTCCTCACCTCCACAGCGGGCTGGGACACCGGCCGAGCCATCACCAACACAGCCGCCATCCTCGCTCTCGGGCCCGCCGTGCTGGCCACCCTTCGCCGTGCCTCGCACAAGGCGTCCTACGGCGAACTCCCGACCTTCGCGGGCCGGTGACCGGTCCACGCAGCCCCTTCGGCCCTCGCGCGGAACTCCGGCGACAGGCGGTTCGCCTGCCGGCACCATGCGCGCGTGGACGATCTGGACTTCTTCGCCGACCTGGTGACCACCGGGACCGTGCTCGGCCTTGACCACACCAGCTCCCCGGCCGAGGTCGAGCGGGTGTACGGGCCCGCCGCCACGTACGACGCCCCGTCCGGGCGGATCACGGACGGTGGTCTGGTCGAGTTCGGCTGGTGGGAGGGGCGGGTGACCTACTTCGGCGCGCAGGTGCACCGGTTGGGGCTCGGCGTGGAGCCGGACGACCCGCTGGTCGGCCGGTACGGGTCGTTCCGGTCGGTGCTCGACGTCGACGACCTGCTCGCCGCGGCGCGTGCCCGCGGGTTCACCCCGGAGGAGGCCCCACGGTGGGGCGCGGGCAACGCGGGGTACGCCGAGTACCGCGAGCCCTCGACCGGGGTGGGCGTCCTGTACCTCGTCGATCCGGAGGAGGCGGGGGAACGCGGGCCCGCGGGGCGGGTGGCGAAGATGCTGGGCACCGGAGATGACCGCCGGTCCACCCGGTGGGACGCCGCCGAGCACCGGGCGGTCGCCGCGCGGGTCCGGCACCTGCTGGCGCTCGACGATCCGACGCCGTGGTTGGACCGGCACGAGCCCGCGCCGGAGGAGGAGCGGACGGACTGGTGGCGTCACCTGCGGCTGGTCGTGTCCAACCGCTACGGCGTCGAGCCCGCCGAGGTGGTTCGGCGGTGGCGGCTGCGGACGGGGCTCGACCGGCTCGCCGTCGAGCGAGGGGTCGACACCGAGGCGGAGGCGGCGCTCGCGCTGGCCGGGACGTCGGCCGAGGGGCTGGAACTCGGGATCGCCGACGTGCCGCCGGTGTCGGACGCCGTGGAGCGGTGGCTGGACGCGATGGAGGACGAGCACGCCGCGGCACGGGCGTTGGGCGGGCGGCACCTGGTCGAGGCCGACGAGGTCCGGCGGGCACGGGCGTTGCGCAACCGGATCCACGAGATCGCCGCCCACGCGCCGCACGTCGAGTCCACCGCCCTCGCCGACCGGCTGCGAGCGTGGACGGACCTGAGGCCGCTGCTGCTGGGACCCGCGGAAGGGCGTTGGTGACCCGGCCGCGCGGATGATCGTGGCTACAGTAGGAGTGGCAGGTCAGGGCAACGAAGGGTCGGACGCAACGTGTACGTGTCCAAGGTTCGGCTGCGCAACGTGAAGGGGTTCCACGGCGAGCGCAGCGTCGATCTGGACCTGCGGCGCCCGGACGGCACCCACGCCGGGTGGACGGTCCTCGCGGGCCGCAACGGGTCCGGCAAGACCACGCTGCTGCGGGGGATCGCGCTGGCGCTGGGCGGCCCGTCCATCGCCCGCAACCTGGTGTCCGACTTCGACGACTGGATCTCCGTCGGCGAGTCGGAGGCGACCACCG
>NZ_JBHYHC010000070.1:0-46578 GCF_042738955.1 Umezawaea sp. NPDC059074 | reverse complement strand
TGACAGCGTATACGCGTAACGCCGCCAGGTTGGAACATCGGGGGGCGTTCCGCGTCAGGGGGCTCAGGTGAAGTCGAGGTCACCCGTGCGGGTGCGCTTCAGCTCGAAGAAGTACGGGTAGTCGGCGAGCAGGCGGGAGCCGTCGAAGACCTTGCCCGCGTCCTCGCCCTTCGGGATCTTGGTCAGGACCGGGCCGAAGAACGCGACGCCGTCGATGTGGATGGTCGGCGTGCCGACGTCCATGCCGACCGGGTCCATGCCGCGGTGGTGGCTGGCCTTGAGCTCCTCGTCGAAGTCCGTCGAGGTGGCGGCCTCGGCCAGCTCGGCGGGCAGACCGGCGTCCTCGAGGGCGAGCTTGATGACGCTCTCGTAGTCCTTGTTGCCCTCGTTGTGGTAGCGCGTGCCGAACGCCGTGTAGTACGGCAGCAGCACCTTGTTGCCGTGCGCCTTCTCCGCGGCGATGGCCACCCGCACCGGGCCCCACGCCTTGTCGAGCAGCTCGCGGTACTCCGCGGGCAGGTCCCGACCGTCGTTGAGCACGGCGAGGCTCATCACGTGGAAGCTCAGGTCGATGTCGCGGACCTTCTCGACCTCCAGGATCCAGCGCGACGTGATCCAGGCGAACGGACACACGGGGTCGAAGTAGAAGTCGACCTTCGCCTTGGCCTCTGACGACATGTGGAGAGCCCCATTCCTGTTCACGTTGGGTGCGGGCGCCGGGTACGGGACGCCCCGAACAGAGCAACAACACGAGGTGGGCAGGTCTTCCCGATCCTGGAGTCCACTTCCGGCGGCGTCACGTGATTGGATGCGGGAGTCGTGTTCACGGACATGACGACTTCCCATTCCGACGACGTCGGTGTCGAGCACGGGGGCGCCGGCAGACGAGGTGACCAGTGGCGGCACCCAACCTCACTCGCGACCAGGCCCAGCAGCGCTCGGCGTTGCTGGAAGTCGACTCCTACCGGATCGAGCTGGATCTGACGGACGGCGGCGGCAAGCCGGGTTCGGAGACGTTCCGCTCGACGTCCACGGTTGCGTTCCGCAGCCTGACGGCGGGGGCGTCCACCTGGATCGACATCGTGGCCGCCACCGTCCACCGGGCCGTCCTCAACGGCGTGGAGCTGGACGTGTCCGGCTACCGCGAGGAGGACGGCATCCCGCTGGCGGACCTCGCGGACGTCAACGAGCTGGTCGTCGAGGCCGACTGCCGGTACATGAACACCGGCGAGGGCCTGCACCGGTTCGTCGACCCGGTCGACGGCGGCGTGTACCTGTACTCCCAGTTCGAGACGGCCGACGCCAAGCGGATGTTCGCCTGCTTCGACCAGCCCGACCTGAAGTCCGTCTACGAGATGACGGTGACGGCGGCGGCGGACTGGAAGGTGATGTCCAACTCGGCCATCGAGTCCACTGAGGACGCCGAGGGCGGGGCGGACAGGCACCACTTCGGCGTGACCAAGCCGATGTCGACGTACCTGGTCGCGCTGGTGGCGGGCCCGTACGCCGAGTGGCGCGACGAGTACGTCGACGGCGACTTCACGATTCCCCTCGGCCTGTACTGCCGCGCGTCGCTCGCGCCGCACATGGACGCCGAGCGGCTGTTCACCGAGACCAAGCAGGGCTTCGGCTTCTACCACGAGGCCTTCGGCGTCAAGTACCCGTTCGGCAAGTACGACCAGTGCTTCGTGCCGGAGTTCAACGCGGGCGCGATGGAGAACGCGGGCTGCGTGACGTTCCTGGAGGACTACGTCTTCCGGAGCCGGGTCACGCGCTACCTCTACGAGCGCCGGTCCGAGACCGTGCTGCACGAGATGGCGCACATGTGGTTCGGCGACCTCGTGACCATGCGCTGGTGGGACGACCTGTGGCTGAACGAGTCGTTCGCCACGTGGGCGTCGGTGCTCGCGCAGGCCGAGGCCACCGAGTACAAGCACGCGTGGACGACGTTCGCGAAGATCGAGAAGTCGTGGGCGTACCGGCAGGACCAGCTGCCCTCGACGCACCCCGTCGCGGCGGACATCCCGGACCTCCAGGCCGTCGAGGTCAACTTCGACGGCATCACCTACGCCAAGGGCGCCAGCGTCCTCAAGCAGCTCGTGGCGTACGTGGGCCTGGAGAACTTCCTGGCGGGCCTGCGGGTCTACTTCGCCAAGCACGCGTGGGGCAACGCCACCCTGGCGGACCTGCTCGGCGCGCTGGAGGAGGCGTCGAGCCGCGACCTGTCGTGGTGGAGCGCGCAGTGGCTGGAGACGACGGGCCTGAACCCGTTGCGCCCCAAGTTCTCCGTGGACACCGACTGCAACTTCACCGAGTTCGCCGTGCTCCAGAGCGGGGCCCGGCCGGGCGCCGGCGAGCTGCGCACGCACCGGATCGCGGTCGGCGTGTACGACGACGACGGCAGCGGCAAGCTCGTCCGCACGCAGCGGGTGGAGCTGGACGTCACCGGCGAGCGCACCGAGGTGCCCGAGCTGGTGGGGCTCTCGCGCGGCAAGCTGGTGCTGGTCAACGACGACGACCTCACCTACTGCACGATGCGCCTCGACCCGGACTCGCTGACCACGCTGGTCGACCGGATCGCGGACATCGCCGAACCGCTGGCGCGCACGCTGTGCTGGTCCGCGGTGTGGGAGATGACCCGCGAGGCCGAGCTGAAGGCCCGCGACTTCGTCAACCTGGTGCTGGGCGGCCTGCACTCGGAGACCGAGGTCGGCGTGGTGCAGCGCCTGCTGCTCCAGGCGCAGACCGCGCTGTCGTCGTACGCGGACGCCTCGTGGCGCGACGAGGGCTGGCGCAAGTTCACCACCAAGACCCTGGAACTGGTGCGCGCGGCCGAACCCGGCTCCGACCACCAGTTGGCGTTCGCCAACGCCCTCGCGGGCTCGGTGCTGGACGACGAGGGCATCGCCGTGGTGCGCGGCTGGTACGACGGCACCGACGTGCTGGAGGGCCTGGAGGTCGACACCGACCTGCGCTGGCGCTTCCTCCAGGCGCTCACCGCGCACGGAGCGGCGGGCCTGCCCGAGATCGAGGCGGAGGAGCAGCGCGACCCCACCGCCACCGGCCACCGCCGCGCCGAGTCCGCGAAGGCGCTCCGCCCCACGGTGGAGGCCAAGGACGAGGCGTGGGACCGCGCGGTCAACGACGACGACATCCCCAACGCCGTCAGCGAGGCCATCATCGGCGGCATCTCCCACGCGTCGCAGAAGGACCTGCTGGCCCCGTACGCGGCCCGCTACTTCGCCGACGTGACCGGCGTCTGGGAACGCAGGTCGAGCGAAAGGGCGCAGTCGATGGTCATCGGCCTGTTCCCGGCCTGGTCCATCACCCCGGAAACCGTGAAGGCATCGGACGACTGGCTCGCCTCGGCCGACCACCCGCCGGCACTGCGCCGATTGGTGTCGGAGGGTCGCGCGGGCATCGTCCGGGCACTCGCAGCCCAGGAGTTCGACCGGTCCTGAGAACCGATGAGAACCAAGGTGGGGTGGGAACGCCAGTTCCCACCCCACCGAGGTCAGGCTTTTCCCAGTGAAATGACTACAGCCAGTTCCGAGTCGACCGAATGATGACCCACCAGCTGAGCCAAAGCTGATTGGTGACCACAAGCAGGCGCCGGGGCAACGTAGCCGCCCACCACCCCGGCACAGGACCGACAGCAACCACGCTGGGACCGGTAGCCGCAGGCCACGGAACGTGGCCGATTTGACATGGGGATTTCGGCCTTAAAATTGTGGTCGGGCGGGACTCTCTTCGGACCGCCTTTTGAGCCCGACAAAGGCCGAAATGAGGGGCCCCCATGTCAAATCGGCCACAGCACGCTGGAAATCGCAGCCGCTGAAAGACCACGCTGGAACCAGCGGCCACTGCGACCCACCCAAACCCAAGCCCCACAAAGCACAAAAGCCGCACCCCCAAGGGATGCGGCTTTCGGCGTCAAGTCGGAAAGAATCAGGCCTTGTGGGAGCCCGCCTGGTCGGTGAGCATCCGCAGTCCGCCAACCAGACCGCCCGCGATGTCGCCTTCCTTGAACGACGCCACCATGCTCATCACGGCGAGCTTCGCGCCGCGGTCGTTGACCCGCCGGTGCGATTCCTCGCCGGTCACGATCTCCACGACCCGCTGCCCCGGCGACACCGCGATCAGCACCGCGTGGCTCGCCCGCGCTCCGATGGCCGCGTGCATCTCCTCGGCCGCGGCCCGCGTGTCCCCTTCGAGGGCACCCAGGTACACGCTGAAGTCCAGCCCGGTCTCCCGGCTGGACAGCGTGAGGGCCTCGTCGAGGCTCGCCAGCTGGTTCGGCGTGAACGGCAGTGCGGGCGCGTGCGGCTCGTACATGCGCGCGGCCGAGACGCGGCCGCTGTTCGTGATCACCTCGCCGACGGCCAGGTCGGACGGGTCTACCTGCGGGCGCTGGGCGACTTCACCAGTTGCCACGGGCACCTCCCCTGGCAGTGCGCGCGGGCACGGCGCCGCCGGCCTCTGCGGCGTCGGACGTCTGGTGGGTCGAGCTGACCCCGGCCGGGTTCCCGCTCCACCACACCGGTGCGTAGCCCCACTCCTGCCCTGGGCGGTACCGGGTGATGCGGGTGGCCTTTGGCCTCAGCGTCAGTAGCGTGATCACGCCGTAGATGGCCAGCGGGATCAGCGCGAAGACGAGCACGGTCTCCACGATGGTCACGGCGGTTACGGTAACCGATAGCCCACGTGGGGGCGCTGTCAGGTGCGCATGAGCGGTCGGGCGAGCACCAGTGCCGTCACGACGGTGGTCGCGCCCGCCGCCAGGTAGACCACGCCGAGGGACGTCGCGGCGGCCAGCGGGCCCGCGATCGCGGCTCCCACGGGCGACAGCCCCCAGGCCAGGACGCGGTACGCGCTCGTGACGCGCCCCATGAGCGGCGTCGGGGTCAGGCGCTGCCTGCGGGTGGCCGACAGGACGTTCCAGCCCGCCGACGCGGCCCCGAACAGCACCACGGCCACCAACGCGGCCGCCAGGTGCGGCACGGCCCCGTACAGGGCGAACGCGGCCCCCAGCACGACCAGCGCGCCGACCATCACCCGACCGGGGCCGAGCTTGGCCGCCACCAGGGGGCTGATCCGCGCGCCGGCGAGCGCGCCGAGCGAGATCACCACGACCAGCCACGGCACCGCCGACGGCGGCAGGCCGAGCACCGTGACGGCGTACAGGGCGAACATCGCGTTCACGGCGGACGCGCAGATCGCGGTCACGGCGACCGCGATCACCAGCACGCGCAGCCGGGACGAGCGGACCAGGAAGCCGGCGCCCTCGGCGAGCTGCGTGCGCAGGGACGTGCGCGGCGGGCGGTCGGGCGTGACCTCCGGGAGCCGGAACACCAGGTAGGCGGCCACGACGAAGGTGAGGGCGTCCAGCGCGAAGCAGGCGGCGGGCTCCCACCAGAACAGGGCGCTCGCGGCGAGCGGGCCGACCAGGTCCATGCCGACGGTCTCGACGGTCACGAACCGCCCGTTGGCCCGTTCCAGGTCGTCCGGACCGGCCAGTTCCACCAGCAGCACCTGCGACGCCGTGTCGGCGAACGTCTCGGCGCTGGTGAGCAGGAACGCGAAAGCGCATAACAGCGCGACGTTCGCGCGGTCGGCGACCACGGCGAAGGCCAGCAGGCCGGTGACGACGGCGCGGAACGTGTGCGCGACGGCCACGACCGTCCGGGGCGACCAGCGGTCGACCAGCACTCCGGCGGGCAGCGCGACCATCAGCCACGGCAGGGCCGTCGCGACGGCCACGGCGGACGCCGCGAGCGGGCTGCGCGTGCTGATCGCGGTGTACAGCGGGAGCGCGACGGTGCGCACGCCGTCGCCGACCAGGGACGTGGCCCACGCGCCCGTGAGCCTGCCGAAGTCGCGCGTCCCCACACCTCTGGCCTGAAGGGCACCGACCATCCGCCACGACCTCGCTTCGACCGTTTCCGACGGGGGAACCCCGGTGACGTTACGCACCGTGTCCAGACGGTGACATCCGCACCAACCGGAGGTGTTCACGCGGGTCAACGGCTACGGCCGGACGGTCTCCGACCGGACGGCGGCGAACGGCGGCCGGTTTGGCGTCTTGTTTCCGAGGCACTCGGCTTCTAGCTTTTCACCTATACGGGTCTTGCTTTTCCTCGAACGAGGCCAATCCGGGCCTCAACGCGTCCTGGAGGACACAACATGTACACGATCAACGCTGCCCAGACCGCCGCCTTCACCCTTTCGAACTACGGCCAGGCGGAGCAGAGTGTTACGACCGGTCAGCAGCGGGACCGTGCGCGTGCGTCCGTTCGGATCACGATGGACGACTCCGTTCGGATCACCGCGAAGGACTCCGTTCGGATCACTTCCGCCGCGGACTCGGTCCGCATCACGGCCAAGGCCGATTCCGTGCGCATCACCGCCCTCGACTCGGTCAGGATCACCGCCAAGAAGGATTCTGTCCGAATCACCGCGAAGGACTCCGTCCGGATCACGTCCCACGACGACTCGGTCCGCATCACGGCCCTCGACTCGGTGCGCATCACGGCGAAGGACTCGGTCCGCATCACCGCGCTGGACTCGGTGCGCATCACCGCCAAGGACTCCGTGCGCATCACCGCCAAGGACTCCGTGCGGATCACCGCGCACGACGACTCGGTCCGGATCACCGCTCACGACGACTCCGTGCGCATCACGGCCCACGACGACTCGGTGCGCATCACCGCCCTGGACTCCGTGCGGATCACGTCCGAGGACTCGGTGCGGATCACGGCGCTGGACTCGGTGCGCATCACCGCCAAGGACTCCGTGCGGATCACCGCGCGCGACTCCGTGCGCATCACCGGCAAGGCGGACTCCGTGCGCATCACGGCGGACGACTCGGTCCGCATCACGGCGCTGGACTCCGTGCGCATCACCGCCAAGGACTCGGTGCGCATCACCGCGAACGACTCCGTGCGGATCACGGCGCGCCGCGACGAGCTCGCGCCGGCGGCCTGATGGAGCACCACCGGCAGCGAGCCCGTTCAGCTAGGCAGCGGGTTCGCCGAGGTACGGCAACCAGAGCGGGTCGGCCTCGGTGACACCGGCCAGCAGCCGCCAGTGCGGCCCCCTGGGCGCGTTCGGCACGACGCGGAGCCGCCACCCCAGTTCGGACAGGAGCTTGTCCGCCTTGCGGTGGTTGCACTTCGCGCAGCACGCGACGCAGTTCTGCCAGGTGTGGGGCCCACCCCGACTGCGAGGGACGACGTGGTCGATCGTCTCGGCCCGACCGCCGCAGTACGCGCACCGGAAGCGGTCCCGGTGCATCAACCCGGCCCTGGTCAACGGAACGCGCCCCCGGTAGGGGACGCGCACGTAGGTACTGAGCCGGATCACGGACGGCACTATGACCTCGGCCGACGACGAGTGGACCATGGAACCCGCCGGGTCCCCGTGGACGACCTCGGCCTTGCCGCAGACGACGAGCACGACCGCGCGTCGCAGGGACAGCGCGGTCAGGGGCTCGAACGTGGCGTTGAGCAGGAGCACTTTTCTTCTACCCCAGGGGAACACGACCGGCGCGTGACCGGTACCCTCCCCATTGCGGTCCCCGTCGTCCGACACGGAACGGACGATGGCCTGTTTTTGGCCAGCAGGGACCCTCGGCGCGACCCCTGATGTGCTCAGGGCGCCGATCGGGGTCGGTTGTCGGTCTGGCACGCGACCACCTCCACCGGTACAGCCATAGCAGACCACAGATCACCCCCGAAAAGCACGTGTGCAAGCCCACCCGAGATCGAAATGTGGGTGAACGCCGCCCTATCGGGGATCGTTTTCAACCAACGCTACGCTTCCCCAGGTGACTGAGGTTCCCCCCGCAGCTCTGCCTGCGACGATGACCTACCCGGCCGCCGTTCGGCTCGACCTCGTCGAGGACCTGCACGGCCACCCGGTGGCCGACCCGTACCGCTGGCTGGAGGACTCGGCCGACCCCCGCACAGCGGAGTGGTCCAGATCACAGGACGAGCTGGGTCGCTCGTGGCTGGACGAGCTGCCGGGGCGCGAGGCGCTCGGCGACCGGCTGCGCGACCTGCTGCGGACCGGCTCGGTGTCGACGCCGACGTGGCGCGCGGGCCGGGCGTTCTTCTCCCGCCGCGACCCCGACCAGGACCACGCCGTCGTGCACGTGCGCGAGGCCGACGGCTCCGAGCGCGTGCTGCTCGACGTGAACCGGCTCGACCCGTCCGGCGCGACGACGCTGGACGCGTGGTCGCCGAGCCTGGAGGGGACGCTGCTGGCGTACCAGGTGTCGGTCGGCGGCAACGAGAAGTCGTCGCTGTCCGTGATCGACGTGGAGTCCGGCGACCTGGTGGAAGGCCCGATCGACCGCTGCCGCTACTCCCCCGTGGGCTGGCTGCCCGGCGGCGAGGAGTTCTACTACGTCCGGCAGCTCGACCCGGCGGACCTGCCGGAGGACGAGCGGCTGTTCCACCGCCGGGTGTGGCGGCACCGGGTCGGCACGGACCCGGCGAACGACCTGCGGGTGCACGGCGACGGGCTGGACCACACCTACTTCTACGGGCTGTCCACGTCGTCCGACGGCCGGTGGCTGCTCGTCAACGGCTCGCCGGGCACGGTCCGGCACGACTCGGTGTGGATCGCGGACCTGCACGGGGACCGGGTGCTGCGCCAGGTGGTCGACACGTCGGCGGCAGCGCAGACGACCGCGTGGATCGCCCGCGACGGCAGGCTGCTCCTGCTCACGTCCCTGGACGCGCCGCGGTTCCGGCTGTGCGCGACCGATCCGACGACGCCGACGCCCGAGCACTGGGTGGACGTCGTGCCCGAGCAGGACGACTCGGTGCTCGACGGCGCGAAGTGGCTGGACGACGGCCTGGTCGTGCTGCGCACCCGGCACGCGGTGTCCGAGCTGCACCTGCACGACCCGGTGACCGGCGAGCACCGGCGCGCGGTCCCGTTGCCGGGCACCGGCTCCGTGCACGGTCTGTCCATTGTGGACGACGAGCGCGGCGACGACGTGTGGTTCGGGTACTCCGACTTCACCACGCCGCTGTCGGTGTACCGGCACTCGCTGTCGCGCGGCACGACCGAGCTGCACGCGACCGCGCCCGGCGTCGTGGAACTACCCGCCGTGACGACCCAGCAGGTGGAGTACACCTCCGCTGACGGCACCACCGTGCGGATGTTCGTCGTGTCCCCGGAGCGCGAACCCGACTTCCCCCGGCCGACGCTGCTCTCCGGCTACGGCGGGTTCGCCGTCGGCCGCGGCCCCGGCTACAGCGCCACGACGCTCGCGTGGGTCGAGGCGGGCGGCGTGTGGGTGCACGCCTCGCTGCGCGGCGGCGACGAGGAGGGTGAGCAGTGGCACAAGGCGGGAATGCGCGGGCACAAGCAGAACGTGTTCGACGACTTCCACGCCGCGGCCGAGCGGCTGATCCGCGACGGGTGGACCACGCCGCAGCAGTTGTCGATCATGGGCGGCAGCAACGGCGGCCTGCTCGTCGGGGCCGCGTTGACCCAGCGCCCGGAGCTGTACGCGGCCGTGGTGTGCTCGGCCCCACTGCTGGACATGGTGCGGTACGAGAACTTCCTGCTCGGGCGGCTCTGGGCGGAGGAGTACGGCACGGCCGCCGACGCCGAAGAGTTCACGTGGCTCTTGTCCTACTCTCCGTACCACCGGGTTCGCCCCGATGTTGAGTACCCTTCAGTGCTGTTCACGGTGTTCGAGTCGGACACCCGAGTGGATCCCAACCACGCCCGCAAGATGTGCGCCGCACTGCAGCACGCGACCACGTCCGACCCGGCCAAGCACCCCGTGCTGATCCGGCGGGAGACCGAGGTGGGGCACGCGGGCCGTTCGGTGAGCCGGACGGCGGCCCTGGCCGTGGACCAGCTGACCTTCCTCGCCCACGCGACGGGCCTGGACTTGTAGGAGGTATTCGTTCGTGCAGGGACTGGATGACGCCAAGCAGGCGCTCGCCATCGACTGGTGGGTGGAGAACGGGCCGAAACTCGCCCAGGCGGGGTTGCGCATCGCGCTGATCCTGCTGATCGCGATCGTGGTCCGCTGGCTCCTGCGGCGGCTGATCGACCGGTTGACCAGGGGCGGCGACGCGGACCGCAAGCCGTCCCTGCTGCGCCCCCTGCGGGAACGGGCGCCACAGGCCTTGGGCGCGCTGGTGTCGGAACGCCGGGACCAGCGCGCCAAGACCATCGGCTCGGTGCTGAAGTCCGTGACGACCATGGGCGTCTTCGGCATCGCCTTCATCCAGGTGCTCACCGAGCTGGGCATGAACGTGGCCCCGATCCTGACGTCCGCTGGCATCCTCGGCGTGGCCATCGGTTTCGGCGCGCAGAACCTGGTGAAGGACTTCCTGTCCGGCATGTTCATGATGCTGGAGGACCAGTACGGCGTCGGCGACGTCGTGGACCTCGGTCCCGCGACCGGCACCGTGGAGGCGGTCGGCCTCCGGATCACCACGATCCGCGACGGCAACGGCACCGTCTGGTACGTCCGCAACGGCGAGATCCTGCGCGTCGGCAACTCCAGCCAGGGCTTCGCGGTCGCCGTGGTCGACCTGCCGCTCACCTACGGCGCGAACCTGGCCGAGGCCAGCGAGGTGCTGGAGCGGGTGTCGCTGGAGGCGACCGAGGAGGAGCCGCTGTCCAAGGACGTCATCGACAAGCCGCAGGTGCTCGGCGTGGAGAAGGTCACCGCCGAGGGCATCACCATGCGCGTCACGGTGAAGGTCCGCCCCGGCCGCCAGTGGTCGGTGCAGCGCGCGCTGCGCGCGAAGCTCATGCCCGCCCTGGAGAAGTCCGGTGTGACGACCGTCAAGTCCTGATCAGTTCACGCATCCGCCCCCCGACGTGCGCGGGGGCGGATGCGTGAGTCAGGATGGACGAGTGGGCACTCCGGAGAACTTCTACGAAGCCGTGGGCGGGTACGACACCTTCCACCGGATCGTCGCGCGCTTCTACCAGGAAGTGGCCACCGACGAAGTGCTCCGGCCGCTCTACCCCGAGGAGGACCTCGGTCCCGCGGAGGAGCGCTTCCGGCTGTTCCTCATGCAGTACTGGGGCGGCCCGCACACGTACTCGGACAACCGCGGCCACCCGAGGCTGCGGATGCGGCACCAGCCGTTCACCATCGGCCCGATCGAGCGCGACGCCTGGCTGCGCTGCATGAAGATCGCCGTCGACGAGGAGAACCTGTCGCCCGAACACCGGGCTCAGCTGTGGGCCTACCTCGAAATGGCCGCGAACAGCCTCATGAACGCCTGGGTCTGATCTTCTCGGCACCTCCCCGCTGGGCCCCTCATGGGGGCGACCCACGCCACCCCGAATGGCAGGATGAACACTCGTGCGACGATCCTCCGACCTCCAACCAGAGATCGCCGACGAGGCCGCCTGGTGGCGTGACGCGGTCTTCTACCAGGTGTACGTCCGCTCGTTCGCGGACTCGAACAACGACGGCATCGGCGACCTGGACGGCATCCGGTCGCGGCTGGGCTACCTGGAGCTGCTCGGCGTCGACGCGCTGTGGCTCACGCCGTTCTACCGCTCGCCGATGGCCGACCACGGCTACGACGTGGCGGACCCGAGGGACGTCGACCCGGTGTTCGGCGACCTGGCCGCGTTCGACGCGCTGGTCGCGGACGCGCACGCGCACAACATGCGGATCACCATCGACCTGGTGCCCAACCACACCAGCGACCGCCACCCGTGGTTCCAGGCGGCGCTGAACTCGCCCCCCGGCAGCCGGGAGCGGGCGCGGTACATCTTCCGCGACGGCGGCGGTTTCGACGGCTCGCAGCCGCCGAACAACTGGACGAGCGTGTTCGGCGGCTCGGCGTGGACGCGGGTCCGCGACGGCCAGTGGTTCCTGCACCTGTTCGCCACCGAGCAGCCCGACCTGAACTGGGAGAACCCCGAGGTCCACGCCGACCTGGAGCAGACGCTCCGGTTCTGGCTCGACCGCGGCGTGGACGGGTTCCGCATCGACGTGGCGCACGGCATGGCGAAGCCGTTCAACCTGCCGAACATGGACCCGCGAGCGCAGGGCGCGTCCGGTGCGCTGCTGCACGACGACATCCGCGACCCGCGGTTCGACGACGACGCCGTGCACGAGATCCACCGGATGATTCGCAAGGTCCTCGACGCGTACCCGAACCGCATGGCGGTCGGCGAGGTCTGGGTGACCGACGACGAGCGCTTCGCGCGCTACGTGCGGCCGGACGAACTGCACCTGGCGTTCAACTTCCGCTTGGTGGAAGCCGGTTTCGACGCGGACCAGGTCCGCTCGGCCATCGACCACTCGCTCGGCGCGGTCGCCCACTCCGGCACCCCCGCCACGTGGACGCTGTCCAACCACGACGTGGTGCGGCACGTGAGCCGCTACGGCGGCGGACCGCTCGGCCTCAAGCGGGCGCGGGCGATGATCCTCGTCGAACTGGCGCTGCCCGGCGTCGTGTACCTCTACAACGGCGAGGAACTGGGCCTGCCCAACGTGGAGCTGCCCGAGTGGGCGTTGCAGGACCCGACGTGGGAGCGCTCCGGCCACACCGAGCGCGGCCGTGACGGCTGCCGCGTCCCGATCCCGTGGGAGGGCAACGTCCCGCCGTTCGGGTTCTCGGAGAACGCGCACACCTGGCTGCCCGTGCCGAACGAGTGGCACGACGTCACCGCCGAGGCGCAGCTGGAGGACCCCGACTCGATGCTGTCGCTGTACCGGCACGCGCTGGAGCTGCGCAAGTCCCAGCCGGGCGTCGCGGGCGACGAACTCGAGTGGTACGGCGCCCCTCCCGGCTGCTTCGCGTTCCGGCGCAAGGGCGGCGGCCTCATCTGCGCCCTCAACACCTCCGGCGCCTCGGTGCCGCTGCCGCCGGGCGAGATCCTGGTCTCCAGCGGCCCCATGGACGGCGCTCAACTGCCGCCGGACACCGCGGTGTGGCTGGTCTGACGTGCGAAGGGGAGCCCACGGGCTCCCCTTCCGTCTCTCCGCTCGTGGCCGATCACCGCGAGGTGCTGATGGTGTCGGCGGAGGCCGTTCTCCAGCGGGCGCACCGGGTTCTCGCGGTGGTCGCCTCCGGCGTTGACGTCGGTCGAGCGGGTGTGCTCGATACGTCACGCCACGGTCCGCGCGGTCCGGCCCGTGCCCTCGATGCCCCACGTGACGATCCGGCGCGGGACCAGGCGGATCCACGCGCGGTCGAAGCGGATGGGCGCGCCGATGCGGAGGCCGACCTCCTCGCCGCCCTCCTCGAACGTCTCGGCGTGGCCGCGGATCTCGATGCCGCGCGGGTTCCACGGGGCCGCCGACTCCATGTCGTCCACGACCAGCGCGACGGCGGGGTCGCGACTGGCGTCGCGGAACTTCTTGGTGGCGGACATGCCCGCGACGCCACCGATCACGACGACGCCCGCGTCCAGGAACACGCCGACCGGGACGACGTGCGGGGCTCCCGACGGTCCCACGGTGGCGAACCGGCCGAGGGTCTGGCCGTGCAGGTAGTCGAGTTCGGCTGGGGTGAACACGCGGCGGCTCCAACGGGGTGAGGGGATGCCGCGAATGATCAGCCGCGGTGGTCGGGGGGTCAACCGGGTTTCGCCGGCGCACACTGGGCGGCATGGACGACGGCTTCGTCGGGCGGCGGCGTGAGCGCGACCTGCTGCTCGGGCTGCGGGACAGCGGCCGCGGGGCGACCGTGGTCGTGCTCGGCGAGGCGGGGATCGGGAAGTCGCGGCTGGTCGAGGTGCTCGACGGGCCGGTGCTGGTCGGGAGGGCCGTCGCGGACGAGGGGGCGCCCGCGTTTTGGCCGTGGACGCGGTTGCTGAGCGGGCCGCACGCCGTGGCGCTGGGGTTGGGGCCGGGGCTGCTGTCGGTGGACCCGGAGCCGTCGGCGCGGTTCCAGGCCATCGCGCGGTGCGCCGACGCGGTGGTCGCGGCGCGGCCGGAAGCGCTGGTGCTGGAGGACTTCCACTGGGCCGACGACGCGTCGCTGCGGCTGCTGCGGTACCTGTGCGCGGAGGGCAGGCTGCTGGTCGTCGTGACCAGCCGGACCCCGCTCGACGGGCTGTCCGGTGCGCACGAGCTGCGGTTGGAGCCGTTCGGGCGCGACGAGGTCGCCGAGTACCTGGGGCCGGACGCCGACGAGGACCGGGTGACCTCGGTGCTGCGGGCCAGCGGCGGGATTCCCCTGTACGTCCGGGAAAAAGCGCGCGCGCCGCACCGGTTCGCCGGGCTGGGCGCGGAGTGCGGGCGGCTGCTGGACGGGGCCGCGGTGTTCGGCGAGGAGGTGGACCTCGCCGTGCTGCGGGCCGATCGGGCGGCGGTCGCTGAGGCCGTGCGGGCGGGGATCCTGGTCGACGACCCGAGCGCGCCGGGGACCGTGCGGTGGTCGCACGCGCTGATCCGCGACGCCCGCTACGACGGGCTGGCCAGGGACGAGCGGATCGAGTGGCACCGGCGGCTGGCGGAGGCCGTGGAGAGCGCGCCCGATCGGGCCCGGCACCGGCTGCGCGCGGTCGTGGACGCCGACAGCCGGGCCACCGCGGTCCTGGCCTGCCGGGAGGCCGCCGCGGACGCCGAAGAGCGGCAGGCGTTCGACGACGCGGCGGACTGGCTGAAGCGCGCGCTGCCCCTGCTGGACGACGACGGCGACCGCACCACGTGCCTGCTGTCGGTCGCGGAGTCGTTGCGGCGGGCCGGGAAGGTGACCGAGTCCGTCGAGCACTGCGTGGCCGCGGCGGACCTCGCCGAACGGACCGGCGACCACGACGCGCTGGTGCGGGCGGCGGTCGTGGTGCGGGACGTGCAGGGCCCGGTGAGCCCCGCCATCGCGCTGCTCTGCGAACGCGCGCGGGCGGTGCTCGGTGACGAGGACAGCGCCCGCCACGCGCTCGTGCTCGCCCAGCACGCGGCCACGTTGGGCGACCTGACCGACTTCGGCCGCGCGCGACCGTTGAGCGTGCGCGCGCTGGCGATGGCCGAGCGGTCCGGCGATCCGGACGCGCTGCGGCACGCGATCAACGCCCGCCACCTGATCGCGGCCCGCCCGGTCGACGTCTCCGAGCAGTTGCGGCTGGGTGCCAGGATGATCGCGCTCGGGAGTCCGGAAGCCGCGCTGTGGGGCCACCTCTGGCGGATCGACGCGGCCATGAGCCTGGGGGCGACCGCCGAGGTCGACGCCCAGCTGATCCACCTGGAGGCGCTGGTCGACCGGTTGGGCTGGGCGCTCGCCCGCTGGCACCTGTTGCGCGCCAAGGCTTCCCGCGCGGTGCTGGTGGGCAGGTTCGCCGAGGCCGAGCGGTTGGCGGACGAGTTCGGCGCGGTGTCCGCGCGCACCGAGGACGTGTCGGCGAAGGCGTTCTCGCCCGCGTTCCGGTGGCAGCTCGCGCGCTGGACCGGGCAGCCCTGCGAGGTGGACTCCCCCGCGCTGGCGGCGGGCGAGGGCATTCCGATCATCATGGCCGTGCACGGGATCCACCTGCTGCGCAGCGGCTGCCGCGACCGGGCCCGGCTGCGGTTGCGGCAGCTCGCGCCGCTGCTCGCCGACCTGCCGGTGGACGGGCGGTGGCTGGGCACCGTGCTGATCACCGGCCTGCTCGCCGCCGCGTTCGACGACCGCGCGACGCTCGAACTGGCCTACGACCTCACCGCACCGCACGCGGCGCACTACGCGAACGCCCTGACCGGCATCGAGGGCTCGATCAGCCGGGCGCTCGGCGAGTTCGCCACGGCTCTGGGCAGGCACGACATCGCGATGGCACACCTGCGGGACGCCCTCGCGATGGAACGCCGGATCGGCGCGCTGCCGTGCCTCGCGCTCGCCCACCTCGCCACGGCGAAAGCGCTGGTCGCCGCCTCGGGACCGGCCGCGCGGGCGGTCGAGCACCTGGACGACTGCCTGCACCTGAGCAGGCAGCTGGGCATGGCCCCCACGACGGCCGAGGCGACCGCGCTGGTCGATGAGCTGACCGGCGTGCGCGGCGGCGTGGCGAGCCTGACCGCCCGTGAACGGGAGATCGCCGGGCTGGTCGGCGAGGGGCTGTCGAACCGGGCCGTCGCCGACCGGCTGGTGCTGTCCGAGCGGACCGTCGAGTCGCACGTGCGCAACCTGCTGGCGAAGCTCGGGCTGGTCAACCGGACCCAGGTGGCGACTTGGGTGGCCCGCGCCGGGTTGCGTGGCTGACCTCCGTGGTGGCACTGAGGCGCGGCGGGGGTCCCGCGTCCGACGATTCCGGGCAACAGCCACTACCCCGGAGGTGACCGGATGTTCGCCAGGATCGAGCACGCCGACCAGATCCCGACCACTGCCGCCGTCGCGCACCTGATGACCGAGATCGGCAGCGGCAGGCACGTCGTGCTGTCGCTGCACGAGGACGGCGGCGACTACACCGTGCAGGACCACTGGTCCGGCCCGGCGAGCGATGAGGAGCCCGCCGCCGTGTCGTTGGTGCACTTCGACGGCCCGCTGAGCGAGGCACGGCAGACGGCGGCGACGCGGGCGTTCGAGGAGCGCATCAAGCCCGCGCTGGCACGGGTGCCCGGCCACGTCGGGACCATGCTGCTGGCCGGACCGGTCGACTCCTTCGTCGTCGTCGCGATGGCGACCTCGCTGGAGGCGCTGGAGGCGGGCGGTGTCGCGGTCAACTCGACCGAGCTGCTGCCCGACGAGGACCCCGCGCTGCTCACCGGGCCGGACCGGTTCTTCGTCCACCGCGTGGAGAAGACCGTCACGCGGGGTTGAGGACGCTCTCCGGCCGGGGTTCCCGCGCCTCGCGGCTGCCGTGCCGCTCGAAGATCACCAGTGCCTCGGTCCACGCCCCGTCGGCCCCGTCCTGGTCGCCCAGCGCGGCCAGGACGGCCGACAGGTCGCGCAGCGTGCGGGCCCGCCAGACCGGCAGGCTCAACGCGTCCCACCACTGGAGAGAACGCTCCAGGTAGCGGTGGGCCACGTCCGGGCGGCCCGCCGCGTGCTCCAGCTCGCCCAGGGTGCGCAGCAGCAACGCCTGGCCGAAGCCGTCCTGCATGTCGTTGCACGTGGCCAGGCACTCCAGCAGGTCGCTGCGCACGGCGTCGCCGCGGCCCTGCCGGATGCGGACCTTCGCCAACGCCTGCACGGCGTACGCGGACATCAGCCGGTCGCCGAGCCTGCGCAGGATGTCCACGGCGGCCTCGCTGCTGCGGGCGGCCTCGTCCAGCCGTCCCGCCGCGCGGTGCACGATGCCGACCGACCGCAGCGCTATGGCAGTCGCCCGGCGGTCACCGAGCGTCCGGTACGCGAAGAGGGTCCGCTCGCACGTGGCCAGCGCCTCCTCCAGGTCGCCCTGCTCGGTGAGGACGCGGCCCAGCTCGTGCTCGGCCTGGGCGACGGCGTGCCGCTCGTCGAGCGCGCGCAGCTCCGGCAGTGCGACGGTCAGCGACTCGAAGGCCTTCGCGAGTTCGCCGCGCTCGCGCCGCACGGTGCTCAGCGCCAGACGGGTCATGGCCTGGCCGTGGGCGTCGGCGGTGTGCGCGTACGCCTCCAGCGCCTGCTCGAAGTAGCGGCCGGACTCGTCGAAGCGGTCCTGCTCGTAGCGCAGCCAGCCGAGACCGGACAGCAGCCGCGCCTCGCCGGTGCGGTCGCCGACCCGCTGGGCGGCCTCCAGCGCGGCCGAGTGGGTGCGCCACCACTGGCCGAACAGGTTGCGGACGGAGAACCGCGACGAGCACAGCGCGGCGGCCAGCCTCGTGGCGATGTCGGTGAGGTCCAGCTCGCTGATCCGCTCGACCACGCCGACCAGGTCGGCCTGCTCGGCGTCGAACCAGGCCTCGGGGTCGGCGAGCAGCTCGCCCGCGAGGTCGTCGGCCAGGTACGGCGAGGCGGCGGGCGTCCCGGTGTCGCCGAACTGGGCGTGCGGCATCCGCTGACCCGCCGTCTCCACGAGCACCAGCCACGACTCGGCGGCCCGCGTGCAGGCCGCCCGGATCTCGGCGGCGGACTCCTCGGCGTCCCCGCGCTCACGGGCGAACGCGCGGGTCAGGTCGTGCAGCTGGTAGCGCAGCGACCCGTTGTCGTCGCTGGTCACGACGTCGAGCAGCTGGGCGTCGACGAGCCGTTCGACGACCTCCTCGCCCTCGTCGGGCGGGCAGTCGATCAGTGGCGCGACCAGCCAGCCGCCGAACGTGGACACGTCCAGCAGCCCCAACCTGCGCAGCGCGGCCCGTTCGCGTTCGGCCAGGCCCGCGTAGCTCAGCGCGAGGCTGCCGCGCACCTCCAGGTCGCCGAGAGTCAGCTCTTGGAGGACCCGGCGCTGCACCCGCAGCCGCTCGACCAGGCGGCTGAGCTTCCAGTGCGGTCGGGCGGCCAAGCGCGCGCCCGCGATGCGCACGGCCAGCGGCAGCCGTCCGCACAGCCGCACGATGTGCTGCGCGGCCTCCGGCTCGGCGGCCGCGCGACCGTCCCCGATGACCCGGTCCAGCAGCTCGAACGCCTCCGAGTCGTCCAGCACGTCCAAGCCGAGCTGGGCTGCGCCGCCCAGTGCCCCGAGCCGTTCGCGGCTGGTCACGAGCACCGCGCAGGTGGCGCTGCCGGGCAGCAGTTGCCGGATCTGGCGTTCGTCGGCGGCGTCGTCGAGCACGACGAGGACCTTCCGGTCGGCCAGCAGCGTGCGGTAGAGCTGGGCGCGCTCGTCGGCGTCGGCGGGCATCGCCGCGTCCGCGACGCCGAGCGCCCGCAGGAACCCGGCCAGCACCTCGAACGGCTCGGCCCGCACGGCGTGGACGCCCCGCAGGGTCGCGTAGAGCTGGCCGTCCGGGAAGTGCTCGCGGACGGCGTGCGCGACGTGCATGGCCAGCGTCGACTTGCCCGCGCCCGGCTTGCCGGAGATCGCGCACAGCCGCACGGCGGTGGCCGTCGCGGACAGGTGCTCGGACAGCTGGACGATCTCGTCCGCGCGGCCGGTGAAGTCGGCGATGTCGAACGGCAGCTGGCTGGGCCGCTGCGGCAGGACGACCACGTTCACGACGTCCGGTTTCGGCGGGGACGCGACCGGCTCGTCCTCGGCGCGCAGGATGCGGTCGTGCGTGGAGCGCAGCGCCTGACCGGGTTCGAGGCCCAGCTCGTCGAGCAGGACCCGGCGGCCCTCCTGGTAGCACGCGAGCGCGTCCGCCTGCCTGCCCGACTGGTGCAGCGCGAGCATGAGCTGGCTGCGCAAGCGTTCGCGCAACGGATGCGCGGCCACCGCGGCGCTCAGCTCGGCGACCAGCGCCGCCCCGCGGCCGATCGCCAGGTCGGCGTCCACGCGGTCCTCCAGCGCGGCCAGCCGCAGCTCCTCCAGCCGGGACCGCTCGCCCTGCGCCCACTCGCCCTGCGCCCCGCCGAGCGCGGGCCCGCGCCACACGGCCAGCGCGGCGGTGAAGCGCGCCGCGGCCTCCTCCAGGTCGCCGTCCGCGAGCGCGCGACGACCGGCGCCGACCTCGGTGGTGAACACGTGCAGGTCGACCTGGTCCAGCCCGGCCGCGAGCAGGTAGCCGCCGCCGTTGCGCGAGATCACGTCCGCCTCCTCGGCGAACGCGCGCCGCAGCGTGGACACGTACGTGTAGACGGCGGCACGGGTCTGCTCGGGCGGCTCCTCGCCCCACACGGCGTCCACGAGCTGGTCCTGCGAGACGACCCGGCCCGCGTGCACCGCGAGCAGCGCCAGCAACGTGCGCGGCTTGGGACCGCCGACGGAGACCGCGACACCGTTGACGTACGCCTCGACCGGTCCGAGAACCCGGAACTCCACGTGCCTCCCCCCGCTCACCCGGCACGACTAGGGCAGAACCACCACCGTAGTCGAAATCCGACGAGGCCTCACACGAGAAGCGGCAGCATGGAGTGCCTGCGGCGGACGATCGCGCCGAACCGCGCGTCGATGCGCAGCCACGAGTCCGTCGCCGTCACCCGCACCTCGTCCTCCTCGGTCGTGCCGAGGAACCCCATCCCGGACAGCGCGAACAGGCAGCGCAGCGGCACCTTCACGTCGAGGCCGGAACCGCTGACCGTGATCACCGTCTGGTCGAGCAGCGACGCGGGCGGCGTGCCGTGCGGGCCCGCGTTCTCCCGCGCCACGGCCACGCCCTCGTCCGCCAGCCCGGACACGACGCTGCCGGGCAGCCGGTCCACCGGCAGCCAGCCCGCCGTCGGCGGCAGCGCCGACCGCCACATCAGGTCCTTCGCCGGGCCGGGGTCGACCGTGGCGCTGCGCACGACGGCCAGCCCCATCAGCAGGTCGCTGCCGGACACCGTGACGTCCGACGGTTCGAGCCTGCCCGCGACCGTGCGCGTGGCCAGCGCGTCGAACGGCGTGGCCACCCACGCGTCCACCAGCCCGCTGTCCGCGCGGTTGCGCAACCGCACCACCGCCTGCGGCTCCAGCCGGACGCCCCGCGCGACGAACGCGCCGAGGTCGTCCCGCTCGGCGGGGTCGGCCAGGATCAACTCAGGCACCGTTACCTCCGGCACGCCAGCCCGCGAGGAAGTCGCGCTCGGCTTCGTCGAGACGCCGCGGGCGTGCGGCCGTCACGTTGTAGGGCACCAGCAGCGTTTCCGCTTTCGTCACGACAACGCTGTCGTCACCGCGCTGGTTCCGCACGGTGTAGTCCAGCAGGAACGACGCGCTGCGCAGTTCGCGCACCGACATCTCGACGACGATCTCGCCGCCGGTGAACACGATGGGCGCGATGTAGTCCACCACGAGCCGGGCCACCACCACACCCTGCGTCATGTCCGTCACGCCGTGCCGCGCGGCCTCGGTGAACAGCAGGTCGATCCGCGCCTCCTCCAGCAACGTCACCGTGTTGGCGTGGTTGACGTGGCCGAAAGCGTCCATGTCCGACCACCGCGGCCGAACCCCCGTGACGAACACACCCAACGGAACGCGCCTCCTGCAAGTCTGTGGAATCCGCCCAGCCTAGCGAGTCCCCTCGCGGGCGAGACGCGTGAGTTCACCGGCACGGGCGGGATCGAACGGGGTGATCACGGGTTCGCCGTTCTCGCGCTTCCAGGTGCCGACGACACGACCGTCCAGGACGACGTGCGGGGTGAGGAAACCGCCGCCCGTCTGGATCTTGCGCGCGTGGTCGGAGGGAAGGGCGAGGGACCGGTCGCGGTAGCCGAGGAGGTAGGTGTCGAAGTGGCCGAGCAGCTTGAGGGTGCCGATCGGCTCCGCGATTTCGGTGCCATCCGGGAGAAAGCCGAAGTCGGTCCGCCGGAGGATTTCGGTGTCGATCCGCCGCACTTCCGCGAGCTTCAGCCCGCTCCACGAGGCGAAGTCCTCGATCGTCGCCGGGGCGTAGGCGTCGAGATAGCGGTGGAACAGGTCGGTGAGACCGCGAGGATCGCTTTGCCGGTCGAGGAGGAAGTACGTGTCGTCCATGCCCCGCTGGACGACACCGGAGTTGGCCGCGAACGCCAGCAGGTGCGCGGCGGCCTGCCCCGCTTCCAGGACGATCCCGACCTCCGCCAACGCCTTGACCGTGGCGGCGCGGTCTTTCGGTTCGCGGAGGATGTCCTTGAGGGCGTCGAGGGCACGGGCGCACAGGTCGTCGTCGAGCCCGAGCTGGTCCCGCCGCCGTTTGCCCGCCGCGATGAAGTGCGGCCCGAGAAGCCCGACGACCCAACCGGCGTCGTCGGGGTGGAGCAGGTGCAGGGTGCCGCGCATCGCCCACGTGCGAACGCCGTCGGTGGTGAGGCCGCGATTGCGGGCGGCTTCGCCGACAGCTCGGACGTCCTGCGCCTGCAACGCAACGACATCGCGAAGGTCTTCGGCGGGAGTGACGAGGCGCTGGGAGGACATGCGGGTGGCGAGCGCCTGATCAGCGGAAATCGAGTGCGGCACGGGACGACTGTAGTGCGATCCACAACGGGACCAGCAGGAACAAGGGGTCCCCGCACCAACGAAAAACCCCCGACGCCCGGAAGGGCATCGGGGGTTTCTCACTCCGACGTCACATCACCATGCTGCGAATCTGCCGGGCCGCGACGGACAGCGTCGCGAGGTCCAACCGGTTCGCCTGGTTGATCTCCTCCAGCGCCGCACGGGACCTGCTCAGCCGCGACGAGTTGAGCTGCTCCCACGTGGCGATCTTCTCCTCCGCGCTGTCACCCGGATCGCTGATCCGCAGCACGTCCAACGTGATCGCCCGCAACGACGAGTAGAAGTCGTCCCGCAGCGCCAGCCGCGCCAGCGCGTGCCACCGGTTCCCGCGCTCCAGCGCCGACACCGAGCTGAGCATGTGGTCCATGTCCAGGTGCTCGGACAGCGCGTGGTACAGCTCGGCGGTCTCCAGGTGGGACCGCTCCGGCAGCAGCCCGGTGCCGTCTCCGGCCTCCCGTTCCGCCAGCTCGGCGATCTCGGTGATGTCCAGCAGGCTGTAGGTGAACAGCTGCGACGCCACCCGGCACGCCAGGTCCTGCGACACGCCCCCGTTGACCAGCCGGGCCACGTGCAGGTCCAGCGCCGTGCGTTCCCTGCCCTGCAACAGGTCCGGGATCTTGCCCGCCAGCTCGGCGACGACGCCCGCGAAGCGGGAGATCGTCGACCCGACCTGCAACGGCTGCGGCCGGTTCGAGAGCAGCCAGCGGGACGCGCGGTCCAGCAGGCGCCGTGACTCCAGCACCATCTCGTCGGCCACGGCCGTGTCGAGCTTGTTGTCGAGACCGCGGATCTCGTCCCAGTGCGCCTTGAGCCCGAAGATCTCCGTGACCACGGCGAACGCGCGGACCGCGTCCGTCGGGGACGCGCTGATCTCCTCGCCCAAGCGGAACGGGTACGAGATGCCCGCGCCGTCGATGACCTCGTTGACCAGCACCGTCGTGGTGATCTGCTTGCGCAGCGGGTGGGCCGGGATGACGTCGGTGAAGCGCTCGCGCAGCTCGCTGGGGAAGTACTCCGGCAGCTTGCGGGCGAACGTCTCGACCTCCGGGAGGTCGCTGGCGAGCACGTCCTCCTTCAGCGCGAGCTTCACGTGCGCGAGCAGCGTGCACAGCTCCGGCGACGTGAGGCCCTGCTCGGCCTTCTCCATCGCGCGGAACTGGGCGGCGCTGGGCAGCGCCTCCAGCTCGCGGTCCAGCACGCCGCGCTTCTCCAGGTCCGCCACGAGCCGCGCGTGCACCGACAGCATCGGCACGGCGTGCGCCCGGCTGACGCCCATGACGGCGTTCTGCGCGTAGTTGTCCGCCAGCACCAGGTCGCCGACCTCGTCGGTCATCTGGCCCAGCAGGTCGTTGCGCTGCTGCTGGTCGAACTTGCCCTCGCGGACGAGCTGGTCCAGCAGGATCTTGATGTTGACCTCGTGGTCGGAGCAGTCGACGCCCGCCGAGTTGTCCAGCGCGTCGGTGTTGACCTTGCCGCCCTTGCGGGCGAACTCGATCCGGCCGCGCTGGGTGAGGCCGAGGTTGCCGCCCTCGCCGATGACCTTGACCCGCAGGTCCGCGCCGTTGACGCGCAGCCCGTCGTTGGCCTTGTCGCCGACCTCGGAGTGCGTCTCGGTCGCGGCCTTGACGTACGTGCCGATGCCGCCGTTCCACAGCAGGTCGACCGGCGCGAGCAGGATCGCCTTCATCAGCTCGTGCGGCGACAGCTTCTCGACGCCGTCGGCGATGCCGAGCGCTTCCCGCGCCTGCGCGCTGATCGGGATGGACTTGGCCGTGCGCGGCCACACCCCGCCGCCCGCGCTGATCAGCGACAGGTCGTAGTCCGCCCACGACGAGCGCGGCAGCTCGAACAGCCGCTTGCGCTCGACGAACGACGGCCCGGCGACCGGGGTCGGGTCGATGAAGACGTGCCGGTGGTCGAACGCCGCGACCAGGCGGATGTGCTCGGACAGCATCATGCCGTTGCCGAACACGTCGCCGGACATGTCGCCGACGCCGACGACGGTGAACTCCTCGGACTGGGTGTCCAGGCCCAGCTCGCGGAAGTTGCGCTTCACGCTCTCCCACGCGCCCTTGGCGGTGATGCCCATGGCCTTGTGGTCGTAGCCGACCGAGCCGCCGGAGGCGAACGCGTCGCCGAGCCAGAAGCCGTAGGAGATGGCGACCTCGTTGGCGATGTCGGAGAAGGACGCCGTGCCCTTGTCCGCCGCGACGACGAGGTACGTGTCGTCGCCGTCGTGCCGGACGACCTGCGGCGCGGGGATGACCTTGCCCGAGTCGAGGTTGTCCGTCAGGTCCAGCAGGCCGGAGATGAACTGGCGGTAGCAGGCGATGCCCTCCGCCAGGAACGCCTCGCGGTCCAGACCGGCGTCACCGGTCGTGGCGGGCGGGCGCTTGACGACGAAGCCGCCCTTGGCGCCGACCGGCACGATGACCGCGTTCTTCACGGCCTGCGCCTTCACCAGGCCCAGCACCTCGGTGCGGAAGTCCTCGCGCCGGTCCGACCAGCGCAGACCGCCGCGCGCCACCGCGCCGAAGCGCAGGTGCACGCCCTCGATGCGGGGCGAGTACACGAAGATCTCGAACCGCGGCCGGGGCTGCGGCAGCTCGGGGATCGCCTGCGGGTTCAGCTTCACGGCCAGGTAGGGCCGCGAGTTCCCGTCGGCGTCGCGGAAGAAGTAGTTCGTCCGCAGCGTGGCCTGCACGAGCGTGAGCAGGCTGCGCAGGATGCGGTCCGCGTCCAGGCTCGTCACGTCGTCGATCAGCTTCGCCAGGCCGCCGGTGATCGACTCGGTGCGGGCGGCGCGGTTCGCGTCGTCGAGCGCCGGGTCGAAGCGGGCCTCGAAGAGGTGCACGAGCTCGCTCGCGACCTCCGTGTGGCCGAGCACGACGTCCTCGATGTAGTCCTGGCTGTACGGCGTCCCCGCCTGGCGCAGGTACTTCGCGTACGCGCGCAGCATCGCGGCCTGCTGCCACGTCAGACCCGCCTGCAACACCAGCGTGTTGAAGCCGTCGACCTCCGCCTCACCGCGCCACGCGGCGGCGAACGCCTCCTGGAAGCGGGTCTGCACGGTGTCCAGGTCCGAGGTGTTCAGCCGGTCCAGGATCTTCTGCTCGATGCGCAGGCCGAAGTCGTAGATCCAGCACAGCACGCCGTCCTCGCGGACCAGGTCGTACGGGCGCTCGTCGACCACGACGACACCCATGCGCTGCAACATCGGCAGCACCTGCGACAGCGTGATCCGGTCGCCCGCCAGGAACAGCTTGAACCGCCGCTCCCCCGGCTCGGCGTTCTCCGGCACGTAGAAGACCATGTCCAGGTCGCCCGGCCGGAGCGCCTCGATGCGGCGGAAGTCGGCGAGGCCGTCCGCGGCGGCGAAGTCCTCCTTGTAGGCCTCCGGGAAGGCCACGGCGAACCGCTGGCCCTGCTCGTTGGCCGACTCGGTGCCCAGGCCGCCGTTGTGGCCGCCGTCGGCCTGCTCGGCCAGCACGGCGTCGACCATCCGGTCGTCCCAGCTGCGCACGGCCTCGGCCAGCCGGTTCTGCAGGTCGACCGTGTCGACCTCGACCGTGCGACCGGGATCGGTGTGCACCATGAAGTGCACCCGCGCGAGGGCCGATTCCCCTATGCGCGCGCTGTACTCCAGGTTCACGCCGCCCAGCGCGTCGAGCAGGACCTCCTGCATGGCCAGCCGCGACGTCGTCGTGTAGCGGTCGCGCGGCAGGTAGACCAGGCACGAGTAGAAGCGGCCGTACGGGTCGCGGCGCAGGAACAGCCGCAGGCGGCGGCGTTCGGCGAGCGCGATCACGCCCGCGACGGTCGCGTAGAGCGTGTCGGCGTCGACCGAGAACAGCTCGGTGCGCGGGTAGTTCTGGACGACCTCGAGCATCCGCTGACCCGAGTACGAGTGCAGCGGGAAACCCGCGCGGTGGATGACCTCGCGCACGCGGCGCTCGATCACCGGGATGTCGAGCACGTCCTCGTGCAGCGCGGTCGTGCCGAACACGCCGAGGAACCGGTGCTCGCCGGTCACGTCGCCGTTGGCGTCGAACGTCTTCACGCCCACGTAGTACGGGTACACCGACCGGTGGACGCTGGACTGCGCGCTCGCCTGGGTCAGCACCAGCAGCTCGGGCGACAGCGCCTGCGCGCCCGCGTCCGGCCCGGCCGTGAGGCTGCGGGCGGCGAGGCTGTCCTGGCGCAGCACGCCGAGACCGGAGGCGAGGACCGCGCGCAGGGCCGGTTCGCCGTTGGTCGCGGGGTCGTCGCGGATCAGCTCGTACTGGCGGTAGCCGAGGAACGTGAAGTGGTCGTTCGCGAGCCATCGCAACAGCTTCGCGCCGTCCGTCGTCTCGTCCGGCGACAGCCGCGGCGGGTCGCTCTCCAGGACGTCCGCGAGGTCGCGGGCGGTCTTGGTCATCTTGTCGGTGTCCTCGACGACCTCGCGGACGTCGTTGAGCACCGCGTACAGCCGGGTCTCCAGCTCGCGGGCCCGGTCCGGGTCCGTGATCAGGTCGACCTCGATGTTCATCCACGACTCGGCGATCGCGTCCGCCGGTGGCGCGGACGGGTCGGCCAGCGGCAGGACCTCGAGCAGCTCGCCGGTGACCGGGTCGCGGCGGACCACGACGATCGGGTGCACCACGCGCTGGACCTGGACACCGCCGCGGGTCAGCTCGGAGGCGACGGAGTCGACCAGGTACGGCATGTCGTCGGTGACGACCTGCACGACCGTGACCGGACACGCCCAGCCGTCGTGCGCGCGGGTCGGGTTCAGGATGCGCACGGCCGGACGGCCCGGCACCCGCGACTCGGCGAGTTGGTGGTTGGACCGCACCGCGCCCAGCAGGTCCACGGGGTCGTCGTCGTTGACTTCCTCGGCGGGCACGTGGCGGTAGTACAGGCGAAGGAGATCGGCGAGTTCCGGCGCGGTGTCGGCAGCCCGTTCGATCAATTCATCCCGATCCTGCTCGGGGCTGGCCGAGCGGCTTTCGCCTGGCTCGGCACGGCCGGCATCGAGCTCGGAACGGGACGGGGCTCCAGTCGAGGTCATGTTCAGGCGACTCTCCAAGCTATCCGGCACCTCTGTGTACCGGGTCCGAGGACCACAGTAGATGGCCCGTTCGGTGACGGTGGCAATGGCCCGGTTACTGAATCGAACAACCTGGGCGACTTTCCGGAAAGCCGATTAATGCGACTTTTCTCGGCTTTCTGGGCGCCCAGCCTTTGTTACCGGCCGGAAACCTTATTAAAACCTCAAATCACATTCTCATGATTCGGGAAGCGTCCAGCTGTCGTAGGGCGGGCGCTGCTCGCCGTCCGGCCCGGTCTCCCAGATGGGAGCGGTCGACTCGAGGTCCCGCACCGGTGTCAAGTAGGTCGTCTTCTCCGACGCGGTCGACTCGTCGACCTTCTCGGCGGGCTCGGGCTCGCCGGGCTCGGCGACGTGGTGGCCCGCCCGTTCCAACCGATCGGGTGAGATGGGTGACACAGGCGTCTCAGCCGACGAGATCCAGTCCGCGATCTCCTCGCTCGCCGTCTGCTCGGCCCCCGGATCGGACCGGCGACCGGTCTCGTAGGCGACCAGCGCCTCGGTCAGCAGCTCGGCGAGGCTCAGGTCGCTCTTGTGCCGCCGCGACGCCCGCGCCGCGCTCGGCACCTCGATCGTCCGGTCGCCCACCACCACGGCGGTGACGAACGGGTCCGGGTCGTCGGCGGGCAGCGGTTCCTCGGCGGGCACCCGCCGGGGCAGCGCCGGGGCGTCCGGCAGGTCGTCCTCGACGTCGGCCGAGGTGAGGAACCGCGACCCGAGGTCGAACCCGCTGCTGGTCGGCGGCATGGGGATGGGGTCGGGCTGCGGGATGGGGTCCGGGTCGGGGATCGGCGGGATCTGGCTCGGCTCGGGCACGTGGGGAACCTGGTCCGGCTCCGGCGTGTACGGCACCGGGTCCGACTCGGGTTCCGGCTCCGGGGCGCGAGACGGCTTGGGCATCGGGATGCTGAGGTGCTCCAACGACCGCGAGAAGTCGGACCGGTAGTCCAGTTCGGCGGCCGTGTGACCGCCGTGGGCGGCGCGGTCGGCCTGATCGGCGCGATCACGGTCGGCCCGGTCACGATCCGCGAGATCGCGGTCTGCCCGGTCGCGGTCGGCGAGATCAGCGCGGTCACGGGCGGCGAAGTCGCGATCAGCGCGGTCGGCGAAGTCGCGGTCGACAAGGTCAGCGTGGTCGCGGAGAGCGAAGTCGCGATCAGCGCGGTCACGATCGGCGAGATCGCGGGCCGCGTGATCGGAGAAGTCGCGGTCGGCTCGATCGCGGTCGGCGAGATCGGCGCGGTCGTGGGTGGTGTCGGGCACCGGAGGAGTCGCGTCGGTGGTGTTCCAGCTGTGCGGCGTGCCGGTCGCCCAGTTCTGCGGGGCCCATCCCGGTGAGTCGTCGGTGCGCTCTTCGGGTTCCCGGTCGGCTTCGGAACCGCTTTGCACCGCGGTCGCGTCGAAACCGGCCTCGTGACCGCCTTCGGAATCCGGACGGCTCAGCCCCTGCCGGAAGTGGAGCCCGAAGTCGTAACCGGTGTCGGACACCGGGGTGTCCTGCCGGAAATCGTGAGTGGGCTGACCGGATTCCGCCGTCGCGGGGAAACCGTCGCCGAAGTCGTGCGCCGACCGGGGAGCGGAATCCGGAACGGGTGGGAAGTCGCCGAGGACAGGCAGCGGCGGTGCGGCGGGCGCGGCGTCGGTGGGCTCGGAGCCCGGCTGCTGGTGCTGGGGGACGCCTGCCTGGTGGCCCGCCGGGTCGAAGCCCGCGGTGAAGTCCGGGACCGGGTCCGAAGGCCAGGTCTGGGAGGGCTGCGCGGGCGGGGTGGCGTTGGTGCGGAAGCCCGAACGGCCGAAGGAGTCGGAAGGCAGCATGAAGTCCGGAGTCGGCGGCTGCTGGCCTTGGGGAGCCGCCGGGGAGTTCTGGGAAGCGTCGGCGGCCGGAGCGCCGGGGTGGGCCGCCGGAGGGTGGTTCGCGGACCGCGGGTCCGGCTGCCGCGTCGGGTCCGAGGCCGGGCGGAAACCGGTGCGGCCCAAGGAGTCAGCACCCAGGTGGAAGTCCGGGCCGATGTGCGGGGGGCCGGCCTGGAACTGCTGGTCCGGACCGGGCTGGGGCTGGTCCACACCGGTGTCGGGGGTGGACTGGTGCGTCGACCTCGGGGGTTCCGGCGGGCGCGGGGCTTCCACGCCGGACGGGGGGTTGGGCCCGGCGGGCGTGGTCGAGCGCGGGTCACGGGCGGTGGGGATCACCGGGCCCTTGGCGAAGGCCGCGCTGATCCCGGTCGACGGGTGCTCCACGGGGTGACCGTCCGCGCCGACCACCGGGTGGACCATGGTCGGGGCGTCGAAGAGGTTCGCCGGTTTCGGCGGCTCCTCCTCCGACCGGAGGCGCTGCGGGGGTTCCACCCGCCACTTCGGGGTCTCCGGCTCGGGACGCTGGTCGGGCTGGGACTCCGCCGCCGGAACCGCTGGGGCCGACTCGGCCGGGGCGGGCGGTGCCGGGAAGCCCTGCGCCGACTGGAAGTTCTGGACCGACTGGGAGGCCGGGTCCGACAGCGGAACCGCCGGACCGTTCTGAGCCGCTGCGCCGTTCTGAGCCGCCGGGGGGTTCTGGGCGACTGGGGCGTTCGGTGCCGCCGGAGCGGGCTGGGCGGGCGAGGTGGTCTGGGCCGCGGTGTCGTCGTCGGTGTCCGGGGCTCGCCTGCGGCCGCCCGCGCGGCGCTTGCCGAGCAGGCCCTGCGCCTTGAGCGAGTCCAGGACGTTCGCCACCTCGGCAGTGGTGTCCGGGGTGGGTTCCGCGGCCTGCGGCTCGGGAGCGGCGGGCTGGGCGGGTGGCGCGGTGGCCCACGGCGGGGTGGGGACCAAGGGTTCGACGGGTGGCGTCGGCGTCGGGGTGGTGTCGTCCTCGGCCGCTTCACGGGCGGCGCGGCGGCGGCCGCTGCGCATGGCGCCCGCGGCGGCGATCAGGCCGGTGGCGGGGACGGCCGTGCCGTCCGCCTGCTGCGGGTCGGTGGTGTGCTGGTCGGTCGTGGGTTCGCGGTCCTCGGCACGGCGGCGACCGCCCGCCGTCGCCGCCGGATCTGACTGCGGCTCTTGGTCCGCGGCCCCGAAGGGCTGGACCAGGCGCCAGCGGTCGGCGGCGTGGGCGCGGGCCGCGGAGATGCCCTCCACGGTCATGTCCTCCGCCGCGCGGAGGGCGCGCTTCACGCGCGGACCCTCCTGCTGCTTGGGGGCCTGCAGCACGGGCCGCCATTGGCGGAGCTGCTGCTTCAACTCGGGCGCCAGCACCGCGTCCGCGGGCGGGTGGCTGCCGCGCATCGCGCCCTGCGCGGACGCGGCGCGCCCGTCGCCGGGGCGCAGGAGGGAGCCGAGCTGCTCGTGGGGGCTGACGGGCTGGCGGTGGGCTCCGGAGAACTCCGCCGCCAAGCGGGCGCGCACGGCGTAGACGGCGCGGGCCCGACGCCGTTCGGCGGCGTGGGCCGAGCGCAGGTCGGTCAGGGCCTCGGCGAGGTCGCCGGAGACCTCGTGGACGTGGGCCAGCGCCAGCAGGCTCTCCGCGAGGAGGGTGTCCAGCTGGTGGCGCTGGGCGCTGTCGGCGGCGTCGCGGAGCATCCCGCGCGCGATGTCGACCCGGCCCGCGGGCAGGTGGACGCGCGTGGCGAGCGCCAGCCGCAGCCAGCCGACGTCCCCGGCGGACGGGGCGCGCACCGGGAGGTCGAGCAGCGGCGAGCCGATCTCCGAGGCCTCGCCCAGGCGGTTGGAGTCCATCAGGGCGCAGACCAGTTCGAGGGTCAGCCTGGCCCGGACCTGACCGCTGTCGACGGTCGGGTCGCCCAGTTCGGCCAGCAGTTCCAGGCCCTTGCCCGCCGCGTCGGTCGCGGCCTGGAGGTCGCCCCAGCGGCGGTGCTGCGCCGCCGCGGAGGCGTGCAGCAGGCCGCGTTGCAGCAGCCGGGTGTCGGCGTCGAGCAGGGTGTCGGACACGTAGAGCTGGTCGGCCTCGCTGAGCGCCATGGCCAGCTGCGGGCCGCGGCCGATGGTGACCAGGCAGTCGCCCGCCTGCACCAGCGCGGCGGCGCGGAGGGCGTTCGGCACGCCCTCCGCGGCCAGCACCGGGCGGACCGCGCCGAAGCCCGTCGTCAACGGGGCTCCGACGGCGGTCGCGCACGCGAGTTCGTTCCGCAGGCGCCAGGAGGTCTCCTGCTCGCCCGCCTTGTCGGACGCGCGGAGCGCGTCCAGGGCGCGGTCCGCGATGCGGACACCGCGACCCATCCGGTTGCTGGCGAAGATCACCAGGGACTCCGCCCGCAACCGGTCCACCTCGTCACGGCGGGTGGAGGCGAGCGCCACGGCACGCTCCCCGAGCACCAGAGCCAGCTCCGGTGCCCGCCAACGCAGCCGCCAGGCGGGCACGACCAGCGTGCTCACCTCGACGTCCGCCTGCGCTTCGCCTCTCGCCGCCATGCGTCCCGGCTCAGTCCCTGGTCAGCTTGCGGTAGGTGACCCGGTGAGGCCTCGCGGCCTCGGCGCCGAGACGGCTGAGCTTGTTCTTCTCGTAGCCCTCGAAGTTGCCCTCGAACCAGTACCACTTGGACGGGTCCTCGTCCGTGCCCTCCCAGGCCAGGATGTGGGTCGCCACGCGGTCCAGGAACCACCGGTCGTGCGAGATCACGACGGCGCAGCCGGGGAACTGCTCGAGCGCGTTCTCCATCGAGCCGAGCGTCTCGACGTCCAGGTCGTTCGTCGGTTCGTCCAGCAGGATCAGGTTGCCGCCCTGCTGGAGGGTCATGGCCAGGTTCAGCCGGTTGCGCTCACCGCCGGAGAGCACGCCCGCGGGCTTCTGCTGGTCCGGCCCCTTGAAGCCGAAGGCGCTGACGTACGCCCGCGAGGGCATCTCGACGTTGCCGACGTGGATGTAGTCGAGGCCGCCGGAGACGGTCTCCCACACGGTCTTCTTGGGGTCGATGCCCGAGCGGTTCTGGTCGACGTAGGACAGCTTGACCGTCTCGCCGACCTTGACCTTGCCCTCGTCCGGGTCCTCGAGCCCGACGATGGTCTTGAACAGCGTCGTCTTGCCGACGCCGTTCGGGCCGATGACGCCGACGATGCCGTTGCGCGGCAGGTCGAACGTCAGGTCGTCGATGAGGACGCGGTCGCCGAAGCCCTTCTTGAGGTCGTTCACCTCGACCACGACGCTGCCCAGTCGCGGGCCCGGCGGGATCTGGATCTCCTCGAAGTCGAGCTTGCGGGTCTTCTCCGCTTCGGCCGCCATCTCCTCGTAGCGGTCGAGGCGGGCCTTCGACTTGGCCTGGCGGGCCTTGGCGCCCGACCGGACCCAGTCCAGCTCGTCGCGCAGCCGCTTCTGGAGCTTCTGGTCCTTCTTGCCGGAGATGGCCAGGCGCTCGGCCTTCTTCTCCAGGTAGGTCGAGTAGTTGCCCTCGTACGGGTGGGTCTTGCCACGGTCGATCTCGAGGATCCACTCGGCGAGGTTGTCGAGGAAGTACCGGTCGTGAGTGACGGCGAGGACGGCGCCCGCGTACCCGGCGAGGTGCTGCTCCAGCCACAGGACGCTCTCCGCGTCCAGGTGGTTGGTGGGCTCGTCGAGCAGCAGCAGGTCGGGCTTGCTGAGCAGCAGCTTGCACAGCGCGACCCGGCGGCGCTCGCCACCGGAGAGCTTGGTGACGTCCGCGTCCGGCGGCGGGCACCGGAGGGCGTCCATCGCCTGGTCGAGCTGGGAGTCGATGTCCCACGCGTTGGCGTGGTCCAGCTCCTCCTGGAGCGTCCCCATCTCCTCCATCAGCTCGTCGGAGTACTCCGTCGCCATCTTCTCGGCGATCTCGTTGTACCGGTCGAGCTTCACCTTGATCTCGCCGAGGCCCTCCTCGACGTTGCCGAGGACCGTCTTCTCCTCGTTCAGCGGGGGCTCCTGCTGGAGGATGCCCACCGTGTAGCCGGGAGCCAGGTACGCCTCACCGTTTCCCGGTGTGTCCAGACCGGCCATGATCTTGAGGACGCTCGACTTGCCCGCCCCGTTGGGGCCGACGACGCCGATCTTGGCACCGGGGAGGAACATGATCGTGACGTCATCAAGGATGACCTTGTCCCCGTGCGCCTTGCGCACCTTCTTCATGGTGTAAATGAACTCGGCCATGGCCGCGATCGTAGAGCGGTGCCGATCCGGCCAGAACCGCGGTTGCCAGCAGCGCGTCTTTCGACACTGAAGAGTTAACTCCGACGAGGGTCACCCACACCTGCAACACACCCCGTTCGGGGTAGGCGATCAGTGGTTGCGCAGTGCGTTGACCAGCTCATCCTTGGACATGCTCGACCGGCCGTCGATGTCAAGTTCCGACGCCCGCTTCCGCAGGTCCTCCACGGTCCACTCCTCGTAACTGGCCGCGCGGCCGCCTCGGGCCCCGACCTCCGACCTTCCCTCCTTCGCGCTCGCGTTGGCGATCCGGGCGGCCTTCTCCTTCGAGTCGCCCTCGTCGCGCAGCTTCCGGTACAGCTCTTCGTCCTTGATGCTCGGGTTGGGCATCTCCTCCACCTCCGCAAGAGAGTTACCCCAAGCGGAGGCGCGCTCAACCCCTATCCGTCAGAACGGGGCCTCGGCCACCTCCCGGACCCGGTCGTCCTCCTTGCGCGGCGCCACCACGTCCGGCATGCCCGGTATGGGCACGTCGGGCGTCCCGGACCGGCTGTGCTCGACCGTCACCCGGCCCCACCTCAGGTCCGCGCCGACGGCCACCGCCTCGATTTCGACGACGTTCCGCCGTTCCCCCTCCAGCTCGTAGTCGCGGGTGCGGAGCTTCCCGGTGACGATCACCGAGTCGCCCTTCACCAGCGCCCTGGCCACCTCGTCCGCCAGCCGCCGCCAGCACGTCACGTGCAGGAACAGCTTGTCCCCGTCCACGAAGTCCTTGGCGTCCTGGTCGTACCGCCGAGCCACGGACAGGACCCGGAAGGTGGCCCGGCTGTAACCCAGGGCGAGCTCCCGGTGCGTGACCTGGCTCGCCACGACGCCGACCACGGTGATCGCCGTTTCGTTCCAACCCATCCCCATGCCTCCTGATTCCCCGATCTCGGTTCCGCCGGATCAAGCTTCCGACCTGCGACTTCACTGCGGAAGCCCGAATTCCGGAACTGTGGACAACTCCCCTGCCTGTGGACAACTCGCGATCTTGGAACCGAAATCGTCGGACCCGCGTGCTAGCGCCCGACAAATGAGTGAGCGCTCACTCCTTGACATGAGTGAGCGCTCACTCATACAGTGACGGCATGCCAGAGGAAGCCACCCCCCGTCGTCGCCGAGCACCGGCGATGAGCCTGGAGGACCGCCGTGAGGCGCTCGTCCTGGCCACGATCCCGCTGCTGCTCGAACACGGCGCGAACGTCACCACCAGCCAGATCGCCAAGGCGGCGGAGGTCGCGGAGGGCACGGTCTTCCGGGCTTTCAAGGACAAGCGGGAGCTCCTGGTCAGCGCGCTCAAGCGCGCCATGGAGCCCGACACCGAACTCGACCTGATCGACCACATCCCGCCTACCGACCCGATCGAGCAGCGGCTGATCGGCGCCGTCAACGCCGTCACCGGCTACCTGAACCGCATGTGGTCGCTCATGAGCGCCCTGCGCGACACCGGGTTCGACCCGCACGACGACGAGGACCGCAAGGAGCGCAAGGGCCCGCCCGAGGGCATGCAGCGGGTCATGGGCCGGATCGCCGGGCTGTTCGAGCCCGACGCCGCTCAGTTGCGCGTCGAGCCCGCACTGGCCGCCCGGCTGCTGATGGGGATCGTGTTCACGAACCGCATGCAGCACGAGGGTTTCGGCGAGGGCATGGCGGAACCGGAGCAGCTCGTCGAGCTGTTCCTGCACGGCACCATCCGGACAGGGGGAGAGAAATGACCGACCTGATGATCGAGGCGCGGGACGTCACCAAGGCGTTCGGCGACGTCAGAGCGCTCGACGGGGTGAGCATCGAGGTGCCCAGGGGCACGGTGCTCGGCCTGCTCGGCCACAACGGGGCGGGCAAGACCACGCTCGTCAACGTGCTGACCACGTTGCTGCCGCCCGATTCCGGCACCGCGCGGGTCGCCGGGTTCGACGTGGTCGGCCAGGCGCACGACGTGCGCAGCCGGATCGGCCTCACCGGCCAGTTCGCCGCCGTCGACGAGCAGCTGTCCGGCACGGACAACCTGGTGCTGATCGCCCGGCTGCTCGGCGCGTCGCCGCGGGAGGCCCGGCAGCGGGCGGGCGAGCTGCTGGAGCTGTTCGACCTCGCCGACGCGGCCAAGCGCCCGTCCCGCACCTACTCCGGCGGCATGCGCAGGCGCCTCGACCTGGCCGCGGGCCTGGTCGGCCACCCGGACGTGATCTTCCTCGACGAGCCGACCACCGGCCTGGACCCGTCGAGCCGCCTGAGCATGTGGGAGATCGTGGAGAGCCTGGTCTCCGACGGCACCACGGTCCTGCTGACCACGCAGTACCTCGACGAGGCCGACCGGCTGGCCGACTCGATCACCGTCCTGTCCGAGGGCCGCGTCGTCGCCTCGGGCACCAGCGCGGAGCTCAAGGCCCAGGTCGGCCAGCGCTCGGTCACCGTGACCTTGGCCGCCGCGGCCGACCTGCCGAAGGCCCAGCGGTCGCTGGAGCTGGCGGGCCTGCACCCGGTGCTCGACGCCGAGCGCAACACCCTCACCGCGCCCGTGACCGCCTCGCGCGAGCTGGCCGTCGTGGTGCGCGCCCTGGACGAGGTCGGCCTGGAGGCCAGCGAGCTGGCCCTGGGCGAACCGACGCTCGACGACGTGTACCTCACCCTCGCCGCCAACAAGGCCGCCTGAACAGGAGATGGGCATGACCACCACGCTCGCTCGAACGCCCGCCCCGACGGCGACCACCACGTGGCGCGGCAGCGGTTTCGGCACCCAGGTGCTGGTCCTCACGCAGAGATCCCTCCGCGCGGTCGTCAGCGACCCCCGCATGGTGATCTTCAGCGTGCTCCAGCCGTTGATCATGCTGACGCTGTTCAGCCAGATCTTCAGCAGCATCGCGAACACCCCCGGCTTCCCGCAGGGCGTGGCCTACATCGACTTCCTGATGCCCGCCATCCTGGTCAACACGGCCATGCAGTCCGCGCTGCAAGCGGGCGTCGGGCTGGTGACGGACATGAAGAACGGCGTCCTGGCCCGGTTCCGCTCGCTGCCGATCCGGCTCAGCTCCGTGCTGATCGCCCGCAGCCTGTCCGACCTGGTGCGCACGGCGTTCCAGCTGCTCGTCATGATCACGTTCGCGGTGCTGATCTTCGGCTTCTCCCCCGCGGGCGGGTTCCTCGGGGTCGTCGCCGCGCTGGCGCTCGCGCTGATCGTCGGCTGGGGGCTCGGCTGGGTGTTCCTCGCCATCGCCGCCTGGCTGCGCAACGCCGAGCTGATGCAGACCGTCGGCTTCCTGGCGATCTTCCCGCTGATGTTCGCCTCCAGCGCCTACGTGCCGATCACCGGCCTGCCGGGCTGGTTGCAGGCCATCGCCAACGTCAACCCGCTCACCCACGCCGTGGACGCCGCCCGCGGCCTCGCGCTGGCCCAGCCGGTGACCGGCGCGGTCGCCGCGATCGTCACCAGCCTGGTCATCGCCGCGGTCGGCGGGGCCTTCGCGGTGAAGGGCTTCCGCAAGCCGCTCTAGTCCTTCGAGCCGGACATCTTCCTCAACATCGCGTTGTACGCGGCCAGGTCCGCGTCACCGTCGCCGTCCGCCCGCCGGTCCGACCGGCGGGCGTCGCGGTTGTCGGACCTGGCCCACTGCACCAGCAGCGCCACCATCACCACGAGCAGCGGCAGTTCCCCGGCCGCCCAGGCGATGCCGCCGCCGAGCCGCTGGTCCTCCAGCTGCGAGGAGATCCACGGCAGGCCGAGCGAGCGGTAGAAGTTGTCGCCGATCACGGTCTGCGAGCTCATCAGCGTGATGCCGAAGAACGCGTGGAACGGGATCGACGCGAACAGCAGGCCCAAGCGCCCCAACGGGGGCAGGCGGTTGGGGGCCGGGTCGATGCCGATCACCGGCCAGTAGAAGACGTAGCCGACCAGGATGAAGTGGGCGTTCATCGCCAGGTGCGCCCAGTGGTTGGGCAGCGCGGCGTCGAACAGGCCGGAGAAGTACAGGCCGTAGAACGACCCCACGAACAGGAACAGCGCGACGAACGGGTTCGTCAGCACCTTCGCGACCGGCGACTGCACGAACGCGAGGATCCAGTCGCGTGGACCGGTCGGTCCGTCCTTGCCCGACGTCGGCAGCGCGCGCAGCGCGAGCGTGACCGGGCCGCCGAGCACCAGCAGGATCGGGGCCAGCATGGACAGCAGCATGTGCGCTTCCATGTGCACGCTGAACATCGCGGGCGCGTACCGGCCGACACCCGACGAGGTGGCGAACAGGATCGTGAAGCAGCCCATCACCCACGCGACCGTGCGGCCGACCGGCCACGTGTCGCCGCGCTTGCGCAGTCGGCGGACGCCCAGCAGGTACAGCACCGCGAGCGCGATGGCGGCGGTGCCGAACAGCAGGTCGAACCGCCAGTCGAAGAACAGCCGGAACGCCGTGGGCGCGCCCGCGAGGTCGTAGCCGATGCGCAGTTCCACGGTGCTCGGCAGCGCCTTGCCGTCGGTCGGCGGGGGCGTGCGGCTCAACGCCGACGCGATGCCGAGCGTGACGAACATCAGCAGGACCTCGATGCCCGCCAGCTTCAGCAGGGCCGCGCCGGACCCGGTCTCCACGACGTCGCGCACGCCGCGGATCCGTTGCAGGTAGCCGAAGCCGCCGAGCAGCAGCAGCGCCACCGTCTTGGCCACGACGAGCAGCCCGTAGTTCGTGGTGAACAGGTCGCCCAGCGGGAGCCGCACCAGCGCGTTGACGACGCCGGAGGCGGCCATCACGATCCAGCAGACCAGCGCCACCGCGGAGAACCGGGTCGCGGCCAGCGCCAGGTTCGCGCCGCGTCGGCGGCCGTGCGCCAGCAGCGCGATGAGCCCGCCGACCCACAGCGCGGCGGCCACGAGGTGGAACAGCAGGCTGTTGGTGGCCATGTCGTGCGAGCCGCCGCCCGACGAGTGGCCGGTGACCGCGACCGGCACGAGCGCGAACAGGGCCAGGAAGAACAGGACCGCGGTCCAGCCCCACGACAGGACGATCGTGCTGCCCAGCGCGATGAGCGCCACGATCACGGCGGTGAACATCCACGCGCGCGCCTGCTCGATCAACCCGGCCGCCTGGAACAGCTCGGCCGGGTTCAGCATCGTCGACACAGGTTGGCCGAACGCGTCGGCCGCGGTGAACGGCACGGCCAGCACCGAGCCGAACGTCCACAGCAGCGCGGTCCACCCGGCGGTGCGCAGCGCGGCGTAGCCGTCGGCGGCCAGCAGCCCGGAAGCCTGCGGCGCCACCAGGAACGCGGCCAGCAGCAGCGACCCGATGGTCACCACGGCGGCCGACTCGGTGAGCACCCGCACGACGATCAGGCCGATGCGGTCGTTGCCCGTGGCCGACGACAGCCCGGCCGCGACCAGCGCCGCGATCCCGGACCCGACCACCAGCAGGGGGACCAGTCCCGTTCGCCTCCTGCGGGGGCTCGGCGGGGTCTGGACGTCGGCGAGGGCTTCGGAGGACACGCATCGAGCCTAGGCCGCCTGTCACGTCCCCCACCAACCGCAGGACGTGGGGGAACGCACCCACTACGGTTTCGCCCCGTGACCCGCCCCTCTCGCGCGCTGCCGTTCCTGTTGGCGGCCTTGGCCCTCGCGGGCTGCAGCTACAGCGTCAACGGCTCGGCGCTCCCCGACCCGAGCGCCACCACGACCGCCGCCGTGAAGACCTCGACGCCGTCGGCGTCATCGGCCCCGACGGGCCCCGCGCCGAAGATCGCCAAGCCCCGCACGGTGACCGGCGTCGACCCGTGCAAGATGCTCGACGCGGCGGACCTCAAGGCCATCGGCGCGTTCAAGCGGGAACCGCGCCGCCAGGACGACGCCGTGCAGGAGTCGTGCCAGTTCGTGCTGGACGACGGCAGCGCGAACGGGCGGACCGTGCTGACGGCCCTCTACCAGCGCTACGAGCAGGTGCGGGACCGGCAGAAGGGCGGGCAGGAGCAGCTCGTGGACGGCCACTCGACGTGGCTGTTCTGCCAGCTGAACGGCCCCGAGGAGGTCTGCACGGCCACGATCGCGGTCAACGCGAACCGCAGCATCCTGGTCGCGATGACCCAGACCGGCGGCAGGCCCGAGCAGATGGTGGCGGCCATGGCGCCGCTGCTCAAGGCAGCGCTGGCGCGGATTCCGGTCGCGTAGCGGCGAGTTCGCGGCGGCGGGAGCGGGCGGCGAGCAGGACCGCGGGCGCCATCAGGGCGCAGACGACCGCGACGAAGCCCAGCGACACCGTGAGCGAACTGAGGTGGGCGAGGCCGCCGACGATCGGCGGCCCGGCCAGGAACCCCGTGTACGCGACGGTCGTGACCAGGCCGAGTTCCCTCTCGCCGCCGGTGCCGTCGGCCCGGCGACCGGCGTCCCCGGCCAGGTCCATCACGACCGGGAACGCGAACGCGAGCCCCAGCCCGGCGAGCGCGAACCCGACGTAGCCCGACGCCGCGACCGGGACGAGCACCGCGCCCGCGAGGCCGATCGAGGCCACCACCGCGCCGCCGACCAGCAGCCGGTACGGGCCCCACCGGCGCTGCACGGGCTCCCCCGCCAACCGGGCGCAGGCCATCGTGATGGAGAACACGGCGTACGCGGCCGCCGCGGCGGCGTCGCCCATCCCCCGCTCCCGCACCAGGAACAGCGCGGACCAGTCGGCCGACGCGCCCTCGGCGATGGCGGAGCAGAACGCGATCCCGGCCAGCAGCCAGAGGACCGGGCGGCGCAGCACGGTCGGCCGCGCGACGGCGGTGTCCCGGCCGCGCTCACCGGCGTCGCCGGGGACTCGGCGGGCGACCAGCGCCAGCACGACCAGTCCGACTGCCGAGGCGACCAGGAAGTGGCGGGTCGGCCCCCAGCCCGCGGCCGCGGCGAACGCGGCCCCGACCGAGCCGATCAGGCCGCCGAAGCTGAAGCCCGCGTGGAACTGCGGCATCAGCGGCCGGTCCAGTTCGCGCAGGACGCCGACCGCGGCGATGTTCATCGACACGTCCAGCGCGGCGATGCTCGCGCCCAGCAGGAACAGCGCCAGGCCGAGGTGCACGGGCGTGGACGTGAGAGCCAGCAGCGGCAGGACAGCGGCGCTCGCGACACCGCTGACCAGCACGACGCGGCGGGCGCCGAAGGCGGCGCAGAGCCGTGCGGCGAACGGGGCGGTCAGGGCCAAGCCTGTGCTCGCGCCGAGCAACGCGAGGCCGAGCGTGCCCTCCTCGGCGCCGACCTGCGCCGCGAGCGCGGGGACGCGGGCGGCCCACGAGCCGAAGACCGCGCCGTTGAAGACGAAGACGACGAACACGGCAAGTCGTGGGGACAGCAAGGCGGTCCTCCTTCTCGGGGTCGGGCCCCAGCATGACTGAAGCGCTTCAGATCCGTCCAGTCCGATCACCGCGACCAGTGGCTACTCTCTGCGGTGTGGACCTGGCCCGACCGCGCAAGCCGACCCTCGACACCGTCGCCGGTGTCGTCGGGGTTTCGCGCGCGACGGTGTCCAACGCCTACAACCGCCCGGACCAGCTCTCCGCCGCCCTGCGCGAGCGGATCATGGCCGCGGCGCTCGACCTCGGCTACGCCGGACCGGACCCCGTGGCCCGCAGCCTCGCGACCCGCTCCAGCGCCGCCGTCGGCTTCATGCTCGGCCAGCCGCTCACCGCGGCGTTCTCCGACCCCGCGGTCACCGTGGTCCTCGACGGTCTCGCGTCCACAGTGGACGGCCGGGACCACTGCCTGGTGCTGATGCCGGGAAACGAGACCGGCGGACCGCGACCGGAGACAGTGGCCAGGGCGCAGGCCGACGTGTTCGTGGCGTACTCGCTGCCCGACGACGCGCCCGCCCTCGCCGCCGTGCGCGCCCGCGGCCTGCCGATGCTGGTGATAGACCAACCGGTCCTGCCCGGCACCGCGCGCGTCGAGGTGGACGACACCGGTGGCGCCCGTTCGGCCGCGGAGCACCTGCTCCTGTTGGGCCATCGGCGTTTCGGCGTCCTCACGTTCGCGCTGCGCCCCGGCGGTCATTCCGGCCCGGTCGACGCGCGCCGACGGGCCGAGGCGACGTTCCGGGTCAGCAGGGACCGGCTGACGGGCTTCCTCGACGTGCTGGCCGACGCCGGGATCACCGACGTGCCGGTCTGGGAGTCGGGCGGCAGCAGACGCGAGCTGGGCCGCACGGGCACGAGGTGGCTGCTGGAGCAGGACCCCAGACCCACGGCCCTGCTCTGCGCGTCCGACGAGCTCGCCTTCGGCGCCCTCCAGGCCGTGCGCGACGCCGGGCTGTCCACGCCCGCCGACGTGTCGGTCACCGGCTTCGACGACGTGCCCGACGCCCGCAACGCCGAACCGCCGTTGACGACGGTGCGGCAACCGCTGGCCGAAAAGGGACGAAGAGCCGGCGAACTCGCATTGCGGCTGCTCGACGGAGAAAGCCCCGGCGGACCCGTCAGAGTGCCCGTGGAACTGGTGCGAAGGGCCTCCACCCGCCCTCCGAGGTGATCTGCGTCACTTTTCGCACTGGTTAGCCGATATTCGGGTCTCCGAACGGAAACAACCAAACGTCCTCCGGCGATGAGACCGTTGGGGACGGCTACGCTGCTACCGCACGTGGTCGGCATCCCCTCTAGCCTCCGTAGCTCAGTGGAGAGAGCGAGGGACTTCTAATCCCGAGGTCGCAGGTTCGAATCCTGCCGGGGGCGCCGCAGGTCAGATCGATCCAGAAGGGGTGAGTAAAGCTCGATTGGGAAGGCCTTCGGGTCAGGTCGCGATCACCGTCGCGGCAGAAGGACCAATCCCATTGGGGCCGAATAGCCTACCGAGGTCGCCACGCCAACGATTTAAGGCGACCGAGGGTACGGGTCGATTTACGCACTGTTAGTAGTCACACCGTCCGACCGCACGCGACGATGCGGCAGGTAGGGGTTCACCACCTCCCCTACCTGCCGTTTTCCGCGTACTGCGACGGCCCGTAGCAGAACAGTTACCCAACGGCAAATTCGTCCTGCCGAAGAATGGTGAAAAGGCCACCTGATACGGGCGTATCCCGTTCCGAAAACCCGGTCGAGTGGATTTCCTCAACCGGACAGGCCGGAGCACGCGGCGGGCGGGGGCAGCAGGCCCGCCGCGAAGCGCCCCGGCGAGACCCCCATGACGTCGCGGAACTCGGCGGTCATGTGGGACTGGTCGTAGTAGCCCGCCTCCGCGGCCAGGCTCGCCAGCCGACCCTCCCCCGCTCCCGCCAGCACGGTCCGCACGCGGTCGAGCCGGACGAAGTGCTTGGGCGAGACGCCGACCGCGTCGCCGAACACCGCGCGCAGGTGCCGTTCGCTGACGTGGAGCGCGCGGGCGGTGGAGCGGACGGTTCCGGTGCGCAGCAACCGGATCGCCTCGCGCGCCAGGTCGCCCCGGTCGTCGCGGCCCGCCCGCCGCGCCAGAGCGGCTCGCACCGCGTGGACGTCCGCGGCGTCGCGGTCGCCCCACAGGTCGCGCAGCGGCACCACCCGGTCCACCAGGTCCCGCACCGGCAGGCCCAGCGCCCCGGCGCGGCCGGGCCGGAGGCGGATCATCACGCACGACCGGAACGCCTTGGGCGCGTGGTAGCGGGCACGGGTGCGCGGCCCGATGACCACGACCACCCCCTCCCGCAGCGCGAGGGTCGTGGCGTGGTCGGGTTCGGCCAGCACGGCGTTCTCCAGCCCCGTACCCGGCGTCGCGACGCTCACCCGCGCGATCCACGGCCGCAGTTCGTCGGACACCCGCAGGACCCGCTCGGCGTAGCTCACCAGCCAACGGTAGGCCGGTTCGCGCCCCGCGGGTGTGCCGGAACTTCCTATCGGCCGGGCGCCCGCTCGGGCCACCGTGGCGCCATGATCCTGATCACCGGTGCCACCGGCACCATCGGCCGCGAGGTCGTCCGCCTGCTGGCCGACCGCGACGTCCCCTTCCGCGCCATGTCCCGCGGCTCGACCGGGTTCCGGGCGGACTTCGACGACCCCACGTCGCTGCGCCGCGCGGTGGACGGCGTCGACACCGCGTTCCTGCTGACCGCCCCCGCCACCGCGACCTCCCGCCACGACCTCGCCCTGCTCGACGCGGCCAAGGCTGCGGGCGTCGCGAAGGTGGTGAAGCTGTCCGCGATCGGCACCGGCGAGACCACGCCCGACGGCCGGGTGATCGGCGCGTGGCACCTGGCGGGCGAGCGGGCGCTCCAGGCCAGCGGCCTGGCGTGGACGGTCCTGCGGCCGTCGAGCTTCGCGTCGAACGTCCTGCGCTTCGCCCAGGACGGCGGCCTCGCCAACCTCACCGGTGACGGCAAGCAGGGCGTGGTCGACCCGCGCGACGTGGCCGCCGTGGCCGTCGAGGCGCTGACCGACACCGTCCACAACGGACGGATCTACACGTTGACCGGCCCGGACCTGCTGAGCGTGCCCGAACAGGCCGCCCAGCTGAGCCGCGTGCTGGGCCGTCCGGTCGACACCGTCGAGGTCTCCCCGGAGCACCTGCTCGGCTCCGGCATGGACGAGGAGGCCGCCGCCGAGGTCGCCGCGGGCACCGCGTGGGTGCGCGACGGCCACAACGCGATCGTCACCGACGACGTCGAACGGGTGCTCGGCCGTCCCCCGACCGGCTTCACCACGTGGGCGAGGGACCACGCGGCCCTGTTCGGCTGATCAGCCGTCGAGCCTGCCGGACGCGCTCTCGGGCCGGACCCGGACCGGTCCGACGGCGAGGCTGCCGGACGCGGCCGGGATCGACCCGACCACCGGCAGCCGCACCGACGTGCCCGCCAGGTCCAGCGTGACCTTCGGCAGCCGGGAGGGAGCGCTGATCTGGCTGGTGTCCGCACCCGCGACCACCAGCCCGAGCCGGTGCCCCTGCCGGACGATGTGGTCCGTTGTGGACAGTCGGAACGTCATCGTGTACTTGGTCCCCGGCACCAGCGTCGACGGCGTGCTCAACGACGAGTGGTTCGCCAGGTCGGCCCACCCGCGCGAGATGATCTCGGCGCTCACCGCCGTGGTCGTGGTCGCCGTGTCGCGGTAGCAGGCGTCGTCACCGGTGCGGCTCTCCCCCCAGCAGGACTCGGTGGTCAACGTGCGGATGCCCTCCCCGCTGCGCACGGTCGCGGGGCCGAAGTCGACCAGGAACGCCGAGAGGTGCGCGGTCGACGTGGACGGGCTCGCCGCCACCGTCAGCGACGTGATGCCGGACAGCCGGAGGTCGGCGGTCAACGCCCCGGTGCGGAACAGGGTCCGGGCGGTGGACGTGCTGTCCGGGGAGGCGATCCACGTGGTCGCCGTGTCACGGCCGATGTCGGTGAACGCGGCCGACCCGGTGGACGCCGTCGTGGCAAGCGCGCCGGACGTCGACGGGTACAGCGTCTGCGTCCGGGTGCCCGCGGGCGGCCAGGTCGCGTCCTGCGTCCAGTTGTCCGGCGTGCGCTCGATGGTCGCCTGCGGCTCGGTGTCGATGCCGTTGGGGACGTCCAGCAGGTAGTGGTCGAACCAGCGGTGCAGCGTGTCGACCCACTCGGCGCGGCGGAAGTCGAACGGGTCCACGTGCCCGGTCTGCGACAGCCACAGCTTGCGCGGGGTGCTCGCGGGCAGCGCGTTCCACCACTGCCCGTAGTTCAGCGTCTTCACGTTGAGGTCGGCCTGCCCGTGCACGGCGAACACGCTGGCCTTCACGTTGCCCGCGTTGCGGACGAAGTCCCGCTGGGCCCACATCGGGGTCATGTCGCCGTTCGACGGTGACCCGCTGGTCATCTCCGACCGCACGGCGCCGCAGCGCGACCGGGCGTTGGCGTTCTCGTGGCCGGACGCGAGGCTCGTCGGCGTGCCGAACCCGCTGAACGCGACGCCGTCGGACCGGAACCAGTCGTACCAGGAGCTGATGGCCGCGATCGGGACGATGGTCCGCAGCCCGGCGACGCCGGTGGCCGCGACGCCCTGGGTGATCGTCCCGTCCCACGACTTGCCGATCATGCCCGTCGCGCCGGTGGACCAGGAGGCGGACACCGCGCTGCCGCCCGTCACGGCGGTGTAGCCCGCCGCGCGCCCGTTGAGCCAGTCGACCACCGACTTGCCGGACGACACCTCGGCCCGGCCGCCGGTGTCGAGGCAGCCCCGCGACCGGGAGGTGCCCGCGAAGTCCACCAGCACCACGGCGTAGCCGCGCGGGACGAAGTAGTTGTCGTAGAAGAGGGGGAACTTGACCGGTTTGCCCGCCGAGTCGTACGACTTCTTCTCGGACTCGTTGCCCCGCCCCGCCGACTGGTAGTACGGGCTCGCGTCCATGATCACCGGGACGCGCTGCGTCGTGGCGGGCCGGATGATGTCCGCCGCGACCCGGTCGACGGCGCCGTCGGCGTCCAGGTCGAGCCCGGTGTCGACGTACACGGTCTCCCGGATGGCGTCGGCGAGCGGGAAGACGGGCTGCGTCACCCCGTCCCGCACGGTGAACGCGGGTTCGGCGGCCACCGCGGGCGCCACCCCCGCGCCGAGGACGAGGACTGCCGCTAGTGCACCGATGAGCGATCCGCTGCGCGCCATGCTCCGGACAGTACGAAGGACCCCGCGACCCGGTAAGAGCCGAAAGTCGGATGCCGGGCGGCACAACGGGAACCGGCCGTCGGGGCCACCGTTCGGGGCAACCTCCGCGCGCGTTCGCCACGCCGTTTTTTGTCGTACCCCCTCGTTAACCTCGCAGGTAGTGGTCGGTCGTCCGGAGGGGAGCGATTGTTCATGGACACCATCAGCGTCACGGCGCTGTCGTTCACGGAGTACGTCATGAGCGGCCAGCGCGGGAGGATCACCATCCTGACCGAGCAACGGGCGATGTACCTCGCCGAGGACCTGAGGATGTGCGGGTTCTACAACCCGGTGCGGGACGCGATGCGGCGCGCGGTCTCGTCGCCCACGCCCGAGCTGGAGCTGCGCACGGCGGTCATGGGGGCCAACCGCAACGGCCAGCCGAGGGCGTTCGAGGAGTTGGCCGAGGGCTTCCTGCCGTGGCTGAGGAAGACGAGGCCCACCGGCGTCCCGGTGTCGTCGGCCCGGTGGACGGCGGGCGACCTGACGCTGAAGGTGCGGCCCCACCTGGGTTTGCGGCTCCCGGACGGCACCACCGCCGCCGCGCTGGTCTACGTGAAGGAGGCCCCGCTGAGCCGGGAGGCCGCGACGGTGGGCCTGCGGATCCTCCAGCAGACGATGGAGGACACGCTCCCCGGCGGTGAGCCGATGGTCCTCGACGCGCGTCGGGGCCAGGCGTTCAAACTGGGCAAGCGCACCAACCTGGCGAAGCTGGACGCGTTGATCGCCGCCGAGTCAGCGGGCTACGTCACCCACTGGCGCATGAGCGCCTGACGTTCCGGGCGTCGCGAGCGACGTCCGCGGCGGGGGGGGGCGCGGGGGGTCCCGGGGAGGGGCCCCCCCCCCCCCCGCCCCCCGCCCCGGGGCCCCCCCCCCCGCCGAGGCCGCCGAGCACCTGCCGGAC